>NZ_JAHWGR010000049.1:0-43194 GCF_020873825.1 Micromonospora sp. DH13 | reverse complement strand
TACGTCGAGCACTTCGAGTCCTTGTGGACTGACGGCAAGCCTGCCCCACAGCACTGAACCCCAACCACCACCTCACCCCCTCCCCGGGCCCAGGCCCCGGCCCGGTGATCAAGAGAAAAGCGTCAAGTTTGATCATCACGATGACGCAAACCTCTTGATCACCGACCGGGGCGAGGCGGGGCGCACGCAGAGGGCGGGGCCGGGGTTAGCGGGTGGCCAGGGCGCGGGCGTCGGCGGCGATGACGCGGGCCTTCGCCTCCGGCAGGAAGCGGCCGGCGTGCTGGTCGGCGTACCGGGCCAGCTCCGCGTACCGGCCCTTGACCAGGTGGTTGGTGAGCACCGTCAGCGCCTGGTCCGCCGCGCCGGAGGTGAGCACCAGGTGACCGAGGCCCGCCGGGGTCACCGCCACGGTGAAGGTGGCCTCGGCGGTGGCGGTGCCCTTCGGGCCGGTCGCCACGGCGCGCAGCCGGTGCGCGCCGGCCGCCAGCGCGGTCAGGTCGAGGGGCTTGCCCACCGGCACCGCCGCCCCGTCGAGGGTGACGGTCACGGTGTCGGCGTCGGTGGCCGGCACGGTGAGCACCGGCCGCTGCGCCCGGTCCAGCTCGACGCCGTCGGCCAGGGCGGCGATCGACACGGTGGGGACGGCCGCGCCGAGCTGACCGGCCGCGTTCCAGCCGGCCAGCTGCGCCGGCCGGTTCGTGATGATCCCGTCGGTGCCGATCCGCTCCAGCTGCTGCCACTGGGCCGGCGAGTCGACCGTCCAGGCCATGACGGCGACACCGGCGGCGTGCAGGTCGGCGACCACCGACGGCCGGGCCAGCAGCGCCGTACCCGTCGCGTTGTACGCCGTGACGCCCAGCTCCCGCGCCACGGCGACCGGGTCGGCGTCCAGGCCGCTGCGCAGCAGGCCGGTCGGCAGCTCGGGGGCGAGTTCCCGGGTGAACCGCAGGGCGTCGACCTCGAAGCTCTGCACGAAGACGCGCGCCGTCATCTTCTCGGCGCGGATCACCTCGACGATGCGGGCCACCTCGTCGCGGGTGTGCGCGCCCTTGATCTCCAGCAGCAGGTTGCCGCCCCGGGTCCGCAGGTCGGCGAGCTGCTCGGCGAGGGTGGGCAGCCGGGCCCCGGCGTACTGCGGGGCGAACCAGGAGCCGGCGTCGAGCGCCTTGAGCTGGGCGGCGGTGAGCGTACGGATCGCGCCCGAGCCGTCGGTGGTGCGGTCGACGGTGGCGTCGTGCAGCACGAACGGGACCCCGTCGCGGCTGGGCTGCACGTCGTTCTCGACGAAGTCCGCGCCGGAGCGGCGGGCGATCTCCTGCGCGACGAGCGTGTTCTCGGGGGCGGCGGCGGACGCGCCCCGGTGGGCGATGATGGTCAGCGGTGCGCCGGCCGGGCGCAGGTAGCCGTTCGGCGGCAGCTCGGTGACCAGCACGTCGTCGAAGGAGACGCTGCCGCCGTTGACGATCAGGGCCTGCCCGCCGTCGGTGGACCGGGTGAGGCTGCTGGTGCGCAGCAGCTGGCGGCCGTCGAGGAACCAGCGGGCCTGGTTGCCGTGCACCTCCACGGCGACCTTCATGTCCCGCCCGGTGCCGGCGGCGTACGGTGCCGAGCCGGTGTTGGTGACGTTCCAGGCGTTGGCGGTGGTGAGCTGGGCGAACTCCAGGCCGTTCGCGGCAGTGGTGCCGCTGCGCATGGTCGCGATCCACCACGGGGTACGCCCGTCGGCGGGCACGTCGAGGCCGAGCGCCGTCCACCGGGTCGCCTCGGCGACGGACTCGAAGCGGACGGTGGCGGAGAACCGGAAGTCGGTGAGGTGCCGGCCGAAGGTGATCTTCTTGGTGCCGCTGGTGGCGGTGCCGCGCAGCCGGCCGTCGCGCACCGTCCACTCGCCGTCGATGGCCCGCCAGCCGGCGGGCAGCGTACCGGTGGAGAAGTCCTCGGCGACGACGACGTCACCGGGCTTCGCGGCGGCGGCGGGGGCGGAAACGGGAACGGCGGCGAACAGGCCGGCGGTCGTGGCGAGCGCCACGAGGACGGCCACGGGCCGGCGCGGCCGTCGGTTCAAGGTCAACATGCCCCGCACGCTAGGAACCGCGCCCGAACGTCCGGTGTCGTCACAGCTGACACCGGCCGACCCCCGGATGCACACCCGGCGGGCCACCGGTCCGCTCGGTGGACGGCGAATGTCGGGAAGATGGCGGTATCCGTGGGCGCGGATACCGCCATGTCGCCGACATGGCGGCGCTGAACCGGCCGCGCCGCCACGCCGCGCAGCCACGCGGGGCGAGTCGGGGCGAGTCGGGGCGCTAGCGGGTCGGGCGGATCTCGATGCCTACCTCGGCCGACAGCGCGGCGGCCATCGCCGCGACCGGGGCACGGACGCCGGTGAAGTGCTCGAACTGGCCGACCGCCTGGGCGACCAGCAGATCCAGCCCGGACACGACCCGGCAGCCGGCCGCCTCGGCCGAGGCGGCGAGGGGCGTGGGCCACGGATCGTACAACGCGTCGAAGTAGACCGCGCCGGGCCGCCACCGGGCGTGCGCCGCGATCGGGTCGGCGACGCCCTTCGGGACGGTGGAGACGACCACGTCGGCGTCGGTGTGCCCGGCCGCATCGGCCCAGTCGGCACCGGCTAGGCGCAGGCCGAGCGCGTCGGCGGCCGGGCGCAGCTCGTCGATGGCCGACGTGCGACGGGCCACCACGGTCACCGTGCCCGAGCCGAGGCGGGCGGCGGCGGCCAGGGCGGCCCGCGCAGTGCCGCCCGCGCCGAGCACGGTGAACCGGGCCCCCGGCGGCACGCCGGCCGCGCCGAGCAGCTCGATCATGCCGGCGGCATCGGTGTTGTCCGCGTACCAGGAGCCGTCGGGGCGGTGGACCAGCGTGTTCGCCGCGCCCATCGCGGCGGCGACGGGCGACACCTCGGCCGCGAGGGCGAGGGTGGCCTCCTTGCAGGGCATGGTCACCGACAGCCCGGCCCACTCGGGGCCGAGGCCGGCGACCATCGCCGCCAGCTCCGCCTCCGCGCACTCGATCGTCGTGTACGACCACCCGGCGAGGCCGGCGGCGGCGTAGCCGGCGTTGTGGATCACCGGGGAGAGGGAGTGACTGATCGGCTTGCCGACCACCGCCGCCCGCCGTGGCGTCGTCATCAGATGATCCCGGCCTCCTTGGCCTTCGCCTCGTTCTTCAACTGCTGCTCGTAGGTCTCGGCGAAGGCGGAGTGGCCCTTGTCGTCGATCGCCACGAACCAGAGCCACTTGCCGGGGGGCGGGTCCATGGCCCCCTCCATGGCCTGCTTGCCCGGGTTGTTGATCGGGGTGGGGATCATCCCCCGCAGCTTGCGGTTGTACGGGTTCTTCTTGTCGTCCAGCTCGGCCTGGGTCATGTCCTTCGACTTCTTGCCCTCCTTGCCGATGGACTCGAAGTAGTAGTTGACCGTGACGTCCATCTCCAGGCAGTTGCACGGGAACTCGCCGTACACCCGGTTGTAGGCCACCCGGGCGACCTTGCCGAGGTCGTCCTTGTTGCCGGCCTCGGCCTGGGCGAGGGACGCGACGATCAGCGCCTCGTACGGGCTGATGCCGCCCCGCTCCTCCTGCACCCGGTCGACGAACTTCATCTCGCCGGTGACGGTGAGGAAGTTCTGCACCATCGTCGACAGCAGGATCTCGGCGGTGGCCTTCGGCGGAATCTCGTACGTGTCCGGGTAGAGGAAGCCCTCGATCGACTTCTTCGACGGCTTGCCGTCGGTGCGCTTGAACCACCAGTCCGGCACGCCGAGCCCCTCCGGGTCCTTCGCGGCGGCCTCGAACTCCTTGACCGGGATCTTGGTCTTCTCCGACAGCAGCTTGTAGACGTTCTTGGCGGTGCGGCCCTCGGGGATGGTGACCTGGTTGGTGATCTTGTTCTTGAGGTCGAGCAGCATGACCAGGGCCTGCTCGCCGCTCATCTGCTTGCGCACCTTGTAGGTGCCGGGCTGGATGTTCTTGCTGCGCGAGTTGGCCTCGGCCGCCTCGATGAACGCCTTGGCGCTCTTGACCACCCCGGCGTCGTAGAGCGCGACGGCCATGTCGGCGATCAGCGCGCCCTGCTTGATCTCGACGGTCACCTCGCCGGTGCCGGCCCCGTCGTAGTCGGGGGTGACGAAGTAGCTCTGCACCCGGTCGAAGCCGTAGAAGGCCCCGCCGCCGATGACGCCGAGCAGCACGAAGGCCATCAGCAGGGCGAGGGCGGTCTTGCCCCCGCTCCCGCCCGACTCACCCTTGCGCTTGCGTACGTAGCTGCGCCGGTGCTTGCCCTTGTCGCCACTCCGTTCCGACTCGTCGAAACCGAGGTCCAGATCGTCGATCATCGCGTCCGCCTCCGCTGCGCGTCCAGCCAGCTCTGCAGGATCTCGACCGCGGCGGCCTGGTCGACCACCGCGCGTTGGCGCTTTCCCCGGACGCCACGCTCGGCAAGCCTACGAGAAGCCACGACCGTCGACATCCTCTCGTCGGTGAGCGTTACCGGAACGGGCGCTATTACGTCAGCCAACCGGTCAGCATACGCCTTCACATTCCGGGCGGCCGGGCCGTGCTGGCCGGAGAGGTTGACCGGTAGGCCGACGACCACCTCGACGCACTCGTGCTCGGCGATCAGGGCGACGATCCCGGCCATGTCGCTGGGCACCGCGTCCTCGGCCGCTGTCAGGTCCCGGGCGAGTGTCACCAGCGGGGTGGCCAGCACCCCGTGCGGGTCGGAGCGGGCGACCCCGACCCGCACCTGCCCCACGTCGACGCCCAGCCGGACACCGTGCACCGTTTCGGTCATGTTCCGTTCATCCTGCCCTGAAAGACCGTTCATCCTGCCCTGAAAAGACCGTTGTCCGCCCAGCAAGCGGTTTTCGTCCTGCCCTGGAACGGGTCAGGGCGGACCGTGACGGCCCGCCCTGACCCGACGTGCGGCGCGCTACGCGTCGGCGATCGCCTGCTCGACCGTGGCCAGCAGCTTCGGCGCCTCGGCCGCCGGCAGGCCGCCGCCCTGGGCCAGGTCGTCGCTGCCGCCGCCCCGGCCGGAGAACGCCGCCTTGACCAGGTCCTTCGCCGCCAGGCCCCGGCTGCGGGCCGCCGCGTTCACGGCCACCACGAGGGACGCCTTGCCGTTCGACCGGGCCGCCACGGCCACCACGGCCGGACGGGCCGGGTCGATCTTGCCCCGGATCTCCTGGGCCAGGGTCCGCACGTCGTTGCCGGCCGCGCCCTCGGGCGCCTCGGTGCCGACGTACGCCACCCCGCGTACGTCCTTCGCCTGCCCGGCGAGGGCCGCCGCTCCGCCGAGCACGAGCTGGGCACGCAGCTTCTCCAGCTCCTTCTCGGCGTCGCGGAGCTGGGTGACGGTCTGCTCCACCCGGTCGGCGACCTGGTCGCCGGGGACCCGGAACAGCTCGGCGAGCCGGGAGACCAGCAGGTGCTCGCGGGCCAGGAAGCCGAACGCGTCCATGCCGACGAGCGCCTCGATGCGGCGTACGCCCGAACCGACCGACGCCTCGGAGAGGATCTTGACGAGGCCGAGCTGGGCCGAGCGGGCCACGTGGGTGCCGCCGCACAGCTCCCGGGCGTAGTCGCCGACCTCGACGACCCGCACCCGCTCGCCGTACTTCTCGCCGAACAGCGCCATCGCGCCGATGCGGCGGGCCTCCTCCTGGCTGGTGACGAAGGCGTGCACCTCCAGGTCGGCCAGGAGCACCTCGTTGACCTGCTGCTCCACGTCGTGCAGGACGCTCGGCGACACCCCGGTCGGGGTGTTGAAGTCGAACCGCAGCCGGCCCGGCGCGTTCAGCGAACCGGCCTGGGTCGCCGACTCGCCGAGGAAGTTGCGCATCGTCTGGTGCACCAGGTGGGTGGCCGTGTGCGAGCGCGAGATGGCCCGCCGCCGGGTCACGTCGATCTCGGCGTACCCCGTCTCGCCGGCGCGCACCTCGCCCCGGACGACGCGGGCGCGGTGCACGATCAGGCCCGGCACCGGCTGCTGCACGTCGAAGACCTCGACCTGGCCGCCGCCGACGGTGATCAGGCCCTGGTCGGGCTGCTGGCCGCCGCCCTCGGCGTAGAAGGGGGTGGTGTCGAGCACCAGCTCGACCGTGTCGCCCTCGGCGGCCGCGCCGACCTGGTCGCCGCCGGCGAGCACGGCACGGACCCGGGACTCCCGGTTCAGCTCCGTGTAGCCGGTGAACTCCACCGGCCCGCCCGCGTCCAGCACCGACCGGTACGCCGACAGGTCGGTGTGCCCGGTCTTGCGCGCCCGCGCGTCGGCCTTGGCCCGCGCCCGCTGGTCGGCCATCAGCCGGCGGAAGCCGTCGGCGTCGACCTGGAGGCCCTGCTCGGCCGCGATCTCCAGGGTCAGGTCGATCGGGAAGCCGTAGGTGTCGTGCAGCTGGAACGCCTTGTCGCCCGACAGCGCCGGCTTGCCCGCCGACTTGGTCTCGGCGATCGCCGTGTCCAGGATCGTCGTCCCGGCACGCAGCGTCGCCAGGAAGGCGTCCTCCTCGGCGTACGCGTACTGCGAGATCCGGTCGAACTCGGCCGACAGCTCCGGGTAGGACGGGGCCATGCAGTCCCGCGCCACCGGCAGCAGCTCGGGCAGCGCCCGGTCCTGCCAGCCGAGCAGCCGCACCGCCCGGATGGCGCGGCGCATGATGCGGCGCAGCACGTACCCGCGCCCCTCGTTGCTCGGGGTGACCCCGTCGCCGATCAGCATCAGCGCGGTGCGCACGTGGTCGGCGATCACCCGCAGCCGCACGTCGTCGGGGTGCGACTCGCTGGCGACGTGGCCGGAGTGCGCACCGTACCGCTTGCCGGTCAGCTCGGCGGCGCGCGCCAGGATCGGCCGGACCTCGTCGATCTCGTAGAGGTTGTCGACGCCCTGCAGCAGCGACGCCATCCGCTCCAGGCCCATGCCGGTGTCGATGTTCTTCTTCGGCAGCTCGCCGACGATCTGGAAGTGCTCCTTGCTCTGCACGTCGTCGATCTGGAACTGCATGAAGACGAGGTTCCAGAACTCCAGGTACCGGTCCTCGTCGACCTCCGGGCCGCCCTCGCGCCCGTAGGCGGGGCCCCGGTCGTAGTACAGCTCGGAGCACGGGCCGGCCGGGCCGGGGATGCCCATCGACCAGAAGTTGTCCTTCTTGCCCCGCCGGACGATCCGCTCGGCCGGCATGCCGACGGAACGCCAGATCTCGGCCGCCTCGTCGTCGTCGAGGTAGACCGTCGCCCAGATCCGCTCCGGGTCCAGCCCGAAGCCGCCCTCGGCGACCGACTTGGTGACCAGGTCCCAAGCGAGCGGGATCGCCCCGGCCTTGAAGTAGTCACCGAAGGAGAAGTTGCCGTTCATCTGGAAGAACGTGCCGTGCCGGCTGGTCTTGCCGACCTCGTCGATGTCCGGGGTGCGGATGCACTTCTGCACGCTGACCGCCCGGGAGTAGGGCGGGGTGTGCTGCCCCAGGAAGTAGGGGACGAACTGCACCATGCCGGCGTTGACGAACAGCAGGTTCGGGTCGCTGATGGCGGGCAGCGGAGCGGACGGCACCACGGCATGGCCGTTCGCCTCGAAGTGGGCGAGATACCGCCGCTTGATCTCCGCCGTCTTCATCGCTGGTGCTCCTCCGGAAAGATCTCTCGGTCGCCGATGCGCGGGTCCTCCCGCAGCTCGGCGAACTGGTCGTCGAACGCCTCGCCCCGGGCGAACGCCTCGTGGATCTCCTGCTCGCGCTCGGCCATCCCGATCCGGACGTCCTCCACGAAGCTACGCAGCGACTCCACCAGACCGCCAGCGGATTGCGACAGGCCACCGGCGATGCCGGCCGGCGTGTACGCGTGCGCGGCCTGGGTCGCCTTGCGCACCACCACCACGCCGACGGCCAGCCCGATGCCCAGCCAGAACAGGCGCCTCATGATCTCATCCCTCCGTCGCCGGCCGGCTCAGGCGTTGCCGCGCTTGGCGGCGCGGCGCTGCTGCTTGATGGTGTCGCGCACCTCGCGCTCGGTCTCGGCGTGCCGGCGGGCGGCGGCGGCCCGGCGTACGCCGTAGCCGAAGGCGGCCACCTTCACCAGCGGGTTCGCGGCGGCGGCGGAGACCACGGTGGCCAGGTTCGCCACGTTGGCGGTGACGTTCTGGGCGTGGGTGGTCATCGTGTCCACCTTGGCCAGCTGGAGGTTGACCCCGTCCAGCGAGACCTGCACCTGCTCCAGGGCGGTGTTGACGTTCTTCACGGTGGTGTTGACGTCACCGAGCAGGGGCGCGGTGCGGTCGTTGAGGTCGTTGATCATGCGGGTGGCCGCGTCCACGGTGTGCCGCAGCCGCAGGATGGGCAGCGTCAGGATCAACACGAGCATCGCGAACGCGATCGCCGCGATCAGCGCCGCGACCTCTCCAAAACTCACGCCTGTCCTCCTCGAGCAGAGTTCCGGGGCCCGACGCCCCGGAACGCGCGACCGTCATACCCACACCGTCGTACGGCGACCCGCCCCGGGTCAGCGGGGGCAGGCGGGCCTACCAGCCCCAGACCCTACCGTCAGTGATGAAACCCGGCTCACGACGGTGACGGTGTCGGCGTCAACTCGCCGAGCGGATCCTCGCTCAGGGTCGGGAAGGGATCCTCGCCGGTGAGCGACGGGTCGGTGCTCGGCTGGGGCCGGGTCCGCTCGTCGTCGATGGCGTTGCGGACCTTCACCGACACCAACGACCCATTGCACTCCCCCGCTGCGGGGGGCGTGGCCAGGGACGTCGGGGCGGGCTCCCCGTCGATCGGCGGCGGGACGCAGGTCGGCTCGCGTACCCACAGGTCGAGGGTCAGCTCGTCGCGACGCCAGCAGGTGTAGTCGCCCTTTGCCGGCTGCTCGGGGCAGCGGGTCACCTTCCACTGCTGCCAGCCGGACTCGGTCAGGGCCCGCTCGTAGGCCCGCGCCGTCTCCTCGACCGGCCGCTGCGACTCGACGGTGCGCTCGCGCAGCCGGCACTCCTCCACGCACCAGCGGCTGCCGCTGACGTTGTCGACGGTCTTCGTGGCCGCCCAGCCGGGCACGTTCAGCCCGTCGAGGGTGTCGAAGACGGGGTCGCGGCTCAGCGTACGGATGCCGAAGTAGAGCGGCAGGGCACCCAGCAGCACCACGCTGACCAGCGCGAGGATGCCCATCCGCAGCCGGCGACGCTCCCGCATCTGCCGCCGCAGCTCCGACCGGGCGCCGCGCAGGCCGCCCGACGCGTCCTCGTCCGCATCGTCCGGGTCGTCCGCGGTGGCGGCCCGGCGCAACTGGGCCGCCCCGGCAGGCTCCGCGCCGTCGGGGCCGGGGCCGGATGCGTCGCCGCCCGGTCGGGCGGCGGGGCCCGGGCCGAGCCGGTGCTCCTGCGGGCCGGGCCGGTCCGCGTCCGGGCCGGGTCGGGACGGGGGCACGTCGACGGCCGGCACCACGGCGGCGGCCCGGGCCACCGCGGGCGGCTGGTCGGGGCGGACCACCGACGCCGCACCGGCTGCCGGCTCCGGGGGACGGTGGTGCGGGTGCGCCTCGCCGGGCCCGCCCGGCTGCGCCGGCGGCACGGGGCCGGGGCCGCGCTGCGGCACCGCCGCGCTGCCGGAGTCGCGTGACGGCGGGGCCGCGCGGCCGTCGGCCTGGTCGGCCGGCCGCTCGCCCGGGCGACCGGGCGGGACCACCGCCCGTGCCACGCCGGGCTGGTGGGGGCCGGCGGTCGGCGCGGCCCGGCCGGCGGGACCCCCCGGCGGCGTCGCGCGCCCTGCGGGACCGGGCGGAGGCACGTCCCGGCCGCCAGGACCGGGCGGAGGCGCGGCGGGGCCGGACGGAGGCGCGGCCCGGCCGGCGGGGCCGGACGGCGGGTGGACCGGGCCGGCGCCACCGGACCCGGGAACAACCCGGCCGGCAGCGGGACCACCGGGTGGGGTGGCTCGACCGGGCGCGGTGGGGGCCGCCGACGCCCGAGCGGTCGGCCCGGACTCGGGGGCGGAGCCTGCGGGCCGAGGGCCGGCCGCAGCCCCGGACCGGGGATCCGGGCTGGAGCGGGGGCCGGCACCGGGCCGAGGGCCGGACCCGACCGGCGGGGCCTGCGGGCGGCGCTCCTCCACCGGCCCGGGACGCATTTCACCGGTGCGCGGATCCGCCACCGGCGGCCGCAGCTCACCCGTACGCGGATCCACCGCAGGGGACCGCAGCTCACCCGTACGCGGATCCACCGGCGGCCGGCCCACCTCGCCCGTACGCGGGTCGGCTGCCGGACGGCGGCCTCCCGCACGGGGATCTGCCGGCGGACGGGGTTCCCCGGTGCGTGGGCCCGCGACCTGCGGACGGGACGGCGCCGCCGCCCGGCCGGTGGGCAGTGGGACCGGCTCCTCCGCCGGGTCGACGGGCGCCGTGGCGGGCCGGGCCCTGCCCATCGGGGCTGCCGGCACGGCACCGGTGCCGTGCGGCGCCCCGGTGCCCCGGCCGCCGTCACCGGGCCGGTGGCCCGGCTCCCCGACCGGCGGCGCGACACCCGGCGGCGGCGCGGGCACGCCCGCCCGGTTGACCATCGGCATCGCGGTGTCCGTGTGGGTGCCCCGACCGGCCTGGCGCAGCCACTCCGCCGGACGCTGCGGCCGGTCGCCCCGGCCCTGCGGGGGGCCGCCAGGCTCGACGGGGCCGGGGTACCCGGTGTCGACGGGGCCGGTCGGACGGTGCGACGTCGCCTCGCCCGGGTCCGCCTCGGGCTGGGCCCGGCGGCGGCCGCCTGGCTCCCGGCCTGCGGCCGTCGGCCCCTGGGCGACGGCCGGATCCGCGCCGGTGGGGCCGTTGGGCACCCCGGGCACCTCGGGGGCGTTGCCGCTGAGCGGGACGATCGGCGGCTGCTCCTCGGCGGCCCGCCGGCGACCGACCGGGCCGGGCACGGGCGCGACCGGCCCGGCGGTGCCACGACCCGTCGGCTCGTCCGCGGCGGGTGCGGCGGGGCCGCCGGGGCGCTCGCCCGCCGGCCCGCGCCGGGGCTCGTCGCCGGGAGGCATCGGGGCCGGGTAGGGCGGGCCCGCGGGCCCCGGCGCGGCGCGGTGCGGCCCGGACGGCGCAGCGGCGGCCCGACCGGCCGGAGGCGGCGGGCTGACGGCCCGGCCGGCAGGGGGCGGCGGGGCGGCGGCCCGGCCGGCGGGAGGTGCCGGGGCGGCGGCCCGGCCGGCGGGAGGTGCCGGGGCGGCGGCCCGGCCGGCCGGGGGCGACCCGGCGGGGACGACCGGCCAGTCGCCGGTGGAGGGCTGACCACCACGCGCGGGCGGGGACACGGGTGCTCCGGGCGGACCCAGCGGGCGGGGGCGCTGCCCGGGTGCACCGGTAGCCGACGAGGGTCCGCCGGCCCGCTCGCCCGCCGGTGCCGCCGCTCGGGGCAGTTCGCCGGACGGTTCACCGTCGTCGCGCGGGCGCCGGGGCGCGGCGTCCGCCGGGTACGGGGCCCGGGCGGGCTGACCCGCCGGGTACGGCGGCCCGGACGGTTGACCCGTCGGGCGGGGCGGGACCGACGAGTGGGCCGGCCCCGGCATCGGCCCGGCCGGCGGGGCCGGCGGCTGCGCGGGGCCCTGCGGTGGCCTCGCCGCCTGCTGGGGAGCCCGGGGCGGTTCCGCCGAGCCGTGCGGCGGGCGGTTCGGCTGGTGGGGCGGCTGCGGAGGGCCCTGCGGCGGAAGGTGCGGCGGTGCGGCCTGCGGCGGGCGGGGCGGCTCGGCGGGCCCGGGGCGGCGGGCCGGCTGCGGCGAGCCGGGCCACGGGCCGTCGACCGGTCGCGGGCGCGCCGGACCCGGTTCGCCGCCGCGCGCCGGGGCCGCGGGCGCGGTCGGAGCCTGTCGTGCCTGCGGGTCGGGCTGGTCGGGCGGCGGTGCCTGTCCCGGCGCGCCGCCGGGCCCCAGCTCGCCGCGCTGCTGCTTGGCGGAGCGCAGGTCGTCGATCCAGCCGAACTCCTCGCCGGCCACCGGCTCCTCGGGCTCGCTGTCGGGTCGGCCCCGGCCCCACCGGCGCCCCTTGGGGCGCGGCTCGCGCTGCTCCTCGGGGCCGTCCTCCGGTCGCTCCGAACCACGGGATCTCACTGCTGACCCTCCCCGACGGCGCCCGTGCCGTCCTCGTCCGCCGCGCTGGCGTGCCCGTTGCCCGACGGGTGGCGGCCGTTCCCTGCCGGGGCGGGTTCGTCCGGACGTGCCGGGGCCGGCAGCCCCCGGACGATCCGACGCAGCAGGGGCAGCCGGGCGGCCACCGCCCGCTCCGCACCGTGCCCGCTGGGACGGTAGTAGTCGGCACCGACAAGGTCGTCGGGAGCGTACTGCTGGGCGACCACTCCCCGGGGGTCGTCGTGCGGGTAGCGGTAGCCCGTGCCGTGGCCGAGCCCCCGCGCGCCGGAGTAGTGGGCGTCGCGCAGGCCGCGCGGGACCGGTCCGCCCCGGCCGGCGCGGACGTCGGCCGTGGCGGCCCCGATCGCGGTGGTCGCCGAGTTGGACTTGGGCGCGGTGGCCAGGTGGATCACGGCCTGGGCGAGGTTGAGCTGCGCCTCGGGCAGGCCGACGAACTCCACGGCCTGCGCGGCGGCGGTGGCCACACCCAGCGCGCCCGGGTCGGCCATCCCGACATCCTCGCTGGCGAAGATGACCAGGCGGCGGGCGATGAACCGGGCGTCCTCGCCGGCCACCAGCATCCGGGCCAGCCAGTGCAGCGCCGCGTCGACGTCGGAGCCGCGCATGCTCTTGATGAAGGCGCTGGTCACGTCGTAGTGCGCGTCGCCGGCCCGGTCGTAGCGCACCGCCGCGACGTCCACCGCCTGCTCGGCGGTGGCCAGGTCGATCCGGTCGAGGCCCAGCGCCGCCGCCGAGGCCGCCGCGGCCTCCAGGGCGGTCAGGGCCTTGCGCACGTCGCCGCCGGCGAGGCGGACGAGATGGTCCTCGGCGTCGGCCTGGAGGGTGAACGCGCCGGCGAGGCCGCGCGCGTCGGTGACCGCCCGGCGCAGCAGGTCGCGCACGGCCGCGTCGTCCAGCGGCTGGAGGGTGAGCAGCACGCACCGCGACAGCAGCGGTGAGATGACCGAGAAGTACGGGTTCTCCGTGGTCGCCGCGAGCAGGGTGACCGTACGGTCCTCCACCGCGGCGAGCAGCGAATCCTGCTGGGTCTTGCTGAACCGGTGCACCTCGTCGATGAACAGGACGGTCGGCGGGCCCCCGGAGCGGCGCTGCCGGCGGGCGGTGTCGATCACCGCGCGGACGTCCTTGACCCCGGCGGTGAGCGCCGACATGGCCACGAAGCGGCGGTCGGTGGCGTTCGCCACAAGGTGGGCGATCGTGGTCTTCCCGCAGCCGGGCGGCCCCCAGAGGATCACCGACATCGGGGTGACGCCGCCGACGAGTTGGCGCAGCGGCGCACCCGGTGCGAGCAGGTGCTGCTGCCCCACCAGCTCGTCGATGCTGGCCGGGCGCATCCGGACGGGAAGCGGCGAGTCGGCCGCCACGGGGGTGAAGCCGTCGACGCCGACGGCACCCGTGGGGGCGCCGTGCGCCCCGGCGGGTGCGCCGAGCGAGAAGAGAGCGTCGGACTCCATCACGAAGACAGTACCGGGCCCGGTCCGCCGCGCCGGAACTGCGCTGCGGGCCCGGCCCGGTTAGATCATTTACGGTCAGCCACGGCCGGGGCGGCGGCCCCGGTACCAGCGGCCGCCGCCACCGCCGCGCGGGCCGCTGCCCACGCCGGCCAGGTAGAGGGAGAGCAGCAGCAGGCCCAGCATCAGCAGGGTGTGCACATTGAACAGGTCCGGCGCGCCGAAGTTGGTGTCGAGCAGGTCGATCAACAGGGCGAAGCCGAAGACGACGGCCGCGAGAATGGCGAGCATGACGGTCCTCCGGTGGGGGTTCCCAGTAGGTCGCCGCGTGATGTACCCAATCGGTCCGATCGCCAATCTCCACGGTGGACCGGGCTCGCCGCGGAGACGGTGGGTCACCGCCCGCTCGCCCGCGGTGCAAGGAAGGGCCCCCTGTTAACGCCTGCGGTAGAGAAGGGTCCCCTTCTCACTGCCGAACCGGGGAGGTGGCGGGATCGGTAGCGGCGGCGGGAGCCGGTACGGCAGGGGCGGCAACAGCGGGAGCGGGGGCACGACCGGCCCGCCAGGCGGGCAGGTACAGCGGGGCGGCCATGGCGAGCACCACCGCGCCGACCAGCATCGCCGCGCTGACACTGGTGTGCTCGGCGAGGGCCGTCAGCGTCAGCGCGCCGAGCGCACCGGCCGGCTGGGCCATCATCGAGTTGAGCGAGAGCACGCTGGTGCGGTACGGGCCGTCGACCTGTCGGTGCAGCAGCCCCATGTGCAGCGGGTTCGACGCGCCGTGCACGGCGTAGCAGGCCAGGTAGGCGACGATCACCCCCACCGGGCCGGCGAGCAGGCCCATGCCGACCACGGTCGCGCCCTGCAGGATCCGCAGCAGCCCGGCGGCCGGCGCGGCCCCGATCCGGCGGGACAGGAGCGGGATGAGCGCGGCACCGAGGGCGTTGGCCAGCCAGGCCGCCGAGCTGGCCGGGCCGAGCAGCGCGGCGGCCCGGTCGGCGTCGCCGACCACCTCGGCGAGGCGTACGGGCAGCAGCGTCTCGAAGGTGACCATGCCGAAGCCCCAGAACAGCTCGACCGCGACCAGGGCGAGCAGCACCCGGGAGCGGCGCAGCAGGCCGACCGCCTGCCCGACCATGCGGGGGGCCGCCACCACCGAGGCGCGCAGGGCCGCCGGCCCCCGGGCGGTGCGTGCCTCCCGGAGCAGGACCAGCAACGCGACCAGCAGCACGGCCTGCAGCACGATGGCGGCCAGCACCGGCAGGGTCAGCGCGCTGACCGGCCCGACCGGGCCGAGGGCGACGAGGCCGCCGCTGAGCAGCGCGCCCGCGCCGATGGCGAGGCCGATGACCGTGCCGGCGTGGCCGAGGCCGCGCTCGTACTCGGCGTCGGGGTCGGCGGCGAGGGTCGCGTCGACGTACCAGGACTCCAGGGGGCCGCTGTCGAGCGCGCGGTAGACGCCCTGCAGCGCCCAGGCCAGGAAGAACAGCCAGAACGAGTGCGCCACGGCGAAGACGGCGAACGAGACGAGGCCGACGGCCCAGGCCACGGCGAGCACCGGCTTGCGGCCGAGCGCGTCGGCGAGCCCGCCGGTCGGCAGCTCCAGCGCGAGGACGATGAGGCCCTGCGCGATGCCGGCCAGGCCGATCTGGGACAGCGACATCCCGCGCTCCTGCATCAGCAGGATCATCACCGGGATCATCAGGCCGCCCGGCAGCCAGCGCAGGCCGTACAGGACCAGGTAGCGGACCTGGACCTGGCGTACGGTCAGCGCGGTCACGGCTTGTCCTCGCCGGGAAGCGGGGCGGCGTCGGAGATCGGGGCGGCGAGGCGCAGCTCGGCCAGCATCGGGTAGGCGGCCAGGTAGATCTGCACCTGCTCGGCGCCGGGCGCGGCGGGGTCGGCCTCCGCCCGGTAGCGCTCGAAGACCGCCCAGAGCTCGTCCTTGAGGGCCTGGAGGCGCTCGGGCGGGACGGTCATGAACACGTCGCCCATGCCGAACGCGTCGCGCCAGGCCGGCGACCACTCGTGCCGCCGGGCGAACCACTGCTCGGCGTGTTGCGTCAGGTAGCGCACCTGGTCGCCCTCGATCCACTCGATCGCGGCGCGGGCGTCGGGGTCGTCGTCGTAGTCGCTGGGCTCCCACTGGGTCACCTGGTGTGCGGCGCGCCAGTAGCGCTGCCGGCCGGTGCCCAGCTCCGGGTCCTCCACGACCAGGCCGACCTCGGCGAGCTGCCGCAGGTGGTAGCTGGTCGCGCCGGTGTTGGTGCCGAGCGTCTCGGCGAGGTCGGTGGCGGTGGCGGGGCCCTTCACCCGCAGCGCCCCGACGAGGCGCATGCGCAGGGGGTGGGCGAGCACCCGCACCTGCCGGTGGTCGAGCCGGACGGTGCGCGGCGCGGGCCGCGCCCCCTCGTTCTCCGGGACGTTCTCCATGGCATGCACAATAACTGTGCACAGAAGTTATGCACAACTTCTGTGCAGAGTCGGGGATGCGACGGGGTCGGTTCAGCCGAGCAGCTCGTGCACCCCGCGCAGGCGGGTGCGCAGCAGGCCGGCGGCGCGGGAGCTGTCGAGGCGTACCTCGACGGGGCGGACCAGGCCCGACGCGGCGCTCGTGGCGGTCCGCAGGCCGCCCGGGTCGAGCCCGAACCGCCGCGCCACCAGCAGCCCCAGCTCGGCGCGGCTGACCGCGTCCGGCCCCGCCACGTTGAGCGGGCCGGCGTAGTCCGACGCGGCCAGCTCCAGCACGGCGGCGGCCAGGTCGCCCACGTCGACCGGGCAGCGCAGCTCGTCGGTGAACAGGGCCCCCCGGCCCGCGAGGGCGGCCAGGCAGAGCCGGACCTGCTTGCTCCGCTCGTCGCCCACGATCAACGAGGTACGCACCAGCGCCGCGCCCGGGTCGACCGCCCGCACGGCGGTCTCCGCCGCCGCCTTCGCCGCCCCGTACGCGAACACCGGCGTCGGCACGTCGTCGTCGGCGTACGGCTCGGGCCGGCCGGCGTGCAGCGCGTCGCTGGACAGGTGCACCAGCCGCGCGCCCGCCTCCGCGGCGGCGTACGCCACGTTCGCCGCGCCGTCGGCGGTGACCGTCCAGTCGTCGTACCGGTAGGGGGTGCTCACCACGGCGGCCGGCCGCACCGCCGCGACCAGCGCGCGCACGGCGGCCCGGTCGGTCACGTCGAGCCGCCGCGCCTCGACGCCGGCCGGCGCGCCCGGGTTGGCGTGGTACGTGCCGACCACCCGCCGCCCCGCCGCGACCGCCCGGCGGCACACCTCGCCGCCGAGGTACCCGCTGGCACCCACCACGAGCAGCGTCACGCGTCGCCCCCTCCCCGACGGCGGACGGCCCACCGTGGGGCCGCCCGCCGGATCGCCGGTCGCTCCTGTTGCCTCGGCTCGGGCCAGGATCGCCTCGGTCGGCTCAGACCGGGTCGGCCACCGGGGCGGCCGGGCCGGCGGTGCCGGCGTGCGCCCCGGTCGGGGCCTTCGGCTTGGCGTCGATGCCCGCCTCGGCGCGCTGCTGCGCGGTGATCGGCGTCGGCGCGCCCGTCAGCGGGTCGAAGCCGCCCCGGGTCTTCGGGAACGCGATCACCTCGCGGATCGAGTCCGCGCCGGCCAGCAGCATGCAGACCCGGTCCCAGCCGAACGCGATGCCGCCGTGCGGCGGTGCGCCGTACTTGAACGCCTCCAGCAGGAAGCCGAACTTGTCCTGCGCCTCGGCGGGGGTGATGCCGAGCAGGTCGAACACCCGCTGCTGCACGTCGCCCCGGTGGATACGGATCGACCCGCCGCCGATCTCGTTGCCGTTGCAGACGATGTCGTACGCGTACGCCAGCGCCCGGTCCGGCGCCTCCTCGAACCGGTCCACCCACTCGGCGTTCGGCGAGGTGAACGGGTGGTGCACGGCCGTCCAGCCGCCCTCGTCGGTCTTCTCGAACATCGGGGCGTCGACCACCCAGCAGAACGCCCACGCGCTCTCGTCGATCAGCTTCGCCCGCTTGGCGATCTCGATGCGGGCCGCGCCGAGCAGCTCCTGCGCCTCCCGGGCGTCGGCGCTGGCCGCGAAGAACACCGCGTCGCCGGGCTTCGCGCCGACCGCGTCGGCCAGCCCCGCCAGGTGCTCCTCGGAGAGGTTCTTCGCCACCGGGCCCCGCGGCGCGCCGGTCTCGGCGTCGAGCACCACGTACGCGAGGCCCTTCGCGCCGCGCGCCTTCGCCCAGTCCTGCCAGCCGTCCAGCTCCTTGCGGGTCTGGCCCGCGCCGCCCGGCATGACGACCGCGCCCACGTACCCGCCCGCGTCGATCGCCCCGGCGAACACCCGGAACGCCGTGCCGCGCAGGTAGTCCGTCAGCTCGGTCAGCTCCACGCCGTAGCGCAGGTCCGGCTTGTCGGAGCCGTACCGGGCCATCGCGTCGTGCCAGGTGATGCGCGGGATGGGCCGGGGGATCTCGTAGCCGGCCAGGTCGGACCAGAGCGCCGACACGATCGCCTCGCCGAGGTCGATCACGTCGTCCTCGGTGACGAAGGACATCTCGATGTCGAGCTGGGTGAACTCCGGCTGCCGGTCGGCGCGGAAGTCCTCGTCGCGGTAGCAGCGGGCGATCTGGTAGTAGCGCTCCATGCCGCCGACCATCAGCAGCTGCTTGAACAGCTGCGGGGACTGCGGCAGCGCGTACCAGCTGCCCGGCTGGAGCCGGACCGGGACCAGGAAGTCGCGCGCGCCCTCCGGGGTGGACCGGGTCAGCGTCGGCGTCTCGATCTCCAGGAAGTCACGCTCGTGCAGCACGCCGCGGGCGAGCTGGTTGGCCCGCGACCGCAGCCGCATCGCCTTCGCCGGGCCGCCCCGGCGCAGGTCCAGGTAGCGGTACTTGAGCCGGATGTCGTCGCCGGCCTCGACCTGGTCGTCGACGGGCAGCGGCAGCGGCGCGGCCTCCGAGAGCACCTCCAGGCCGCTCGCGGTCACCTCGATCTCGCCGGTGGGCAGCTCCGGGTTCTCGTTGCCCTCGGGCCGGCGGGTCACCTCGCCGGTCACCTTCACGCAGAACTCGTTGCGCAGCGCGTGGGCGTCCTCCTCGCGGAAGACCACCTGCACGACGCCCGAGGCGTCGCGCAGATCGACGAAGATGACACCGCCGTGGTCGCGCCGGCGGGCGACCCACCCGGCGAGCGTCACCGTGGTGCCGGCGTCCGTCGCGCGCAGGCTGCCGGCGTCATGGGTACGGATCACGGCTTGCGTCTCCTCATCGTCTGCGTTCGGTCTGCCCTCGCATTCTGTCAGGGTGCCCCGCCCCCCGCCGTCACCGGGCGCGGTTGGGGGTAAGGAGGGGCCCCTTGTTAACGCTTTCTGTTGTACAAGGGACCCCTGCTAACCCGCCCCGCACCGCGGGAGCACCGCCGGAGCACCGCCGACGCGCCGATCCGCCCCGCGCCGCGTACGGTGTGCCGGATGCGTGTCGTACCCCCGTGGGCCCTGCTCTCCGCCGGCGCGGCGCCGGTCTTCCTGGTCGGCGGCTGGCTGCTCGGCGCGGCCCGGCAGCCCGGCGGTTTCGACCAGGTCACCGGCACGATCAGCGCGCTCGCGGCCGTCGGCGCGGCCGACCGGTGGATCATGACGCTCGGCCTCGTCGGGCTCGGCCTGTGCCACTGCGTGACCGCCGCCGGGCTGCGTCCGCTGGCGGTCGGGGCGCGGGCGCTGCTCGCGCTGGGCGGGGTCGCCACGCTCGCGGTGGCGGCGTTTCCGCTGCCGGCCGCCGGCGGCTCGGCGCCGCACGGGCTGGCCGCCGCCGTCGCGTTCGGCGCGCTGGCCCTCTGGCCAGTGCTCGCCCCCGCCGGAGACGGGCCACGGGCCGGCCGTCCCCGACGCGACGCGGTCGGGTCGGCGGGCGGCGACCGGCCCGCCCCTGACGGGTACGCCCGCGGGCGGGCCGCCTGGGCGGCACTGGCGGTGGGGCTGCTGGTGCCGGTGGCCTGGTTCGCGGTCGAGCTGGCCACCGGCGGTGACCGGGTCGGCCTGGCCGAGCGGGTGGCCGCCGGCGCGGAGGCGCTCTGCCCGTTGCTGGTCGCCGGGTGGCTGGCCCGGCGCTGACCACGGCACCGCCGGGCGCACCGCGGCCCGTGGTGTTAACAGGGGGCCCCTGTACAACAGAAAGCGTTAACAAGGTGCCCTTCCTTGCATCCCTGCTACGGCTCGTCGGCGGGGAGGAGGTGGGCGACGTGGACCTCGCCCTCGGTGAGCGCCCTCGCCCGCTCCTCCGCCGCCCGGTCCGCGCCGGTGAGCCGGCCGCCGTGCTGGCGCAGGTGTTCCTCCCAGGACGGCACCTGGTAGACCTCGACGAAGCCGTGCGCCCGCTCCCCCGCCCGGAACAGCCCCCAGCGCATCGCCCCGGTGCGCCGCCGCGACCGGCCCACCGCCCGCATCGCCTCGACGAAGGCGTCCTGCCGCTCGGGCGGCACGGTGTAGGAGACGGTCACCAGCACGGGCCCGGTGCGCGGGTGCGCGTCCAGGGTCAGGTGCGGCTCGGGCCAGTAGACGGCCGGGTCCCGGTCGACCCCGCGGGTGTCGCGCAGCGGCCACAGCGGCACGGTGAGCGCGGCGACGGCCATGGCCGCCCCGGCCACGGCGAGCGCGGTGACCAGGCCGGCGAGTTCGCCGAGCGCGCCCCAGGCGAGGGCGCCGAGCGCCTGCCCGCCGGCGAAGACCATCTGGTAGACCGACAGCCCCCGGGCGCGTACCCAGCCGGGGAGGAAGAGCTGCATCGCGGCGTTCACGGTGGACAGCACGGTCATCCAGGCCAGCCCGGCGGGCACCAGCGCCGCCGTGACCAGGGCCGGCACGGGCACGAGGGCGAGCACCAGCAGCGTCCCGCCGTAGACCAGCCCGGCGACGAGGAGGAGCTGGCTGGCGGTGAGCGCCCGGCGCACCCGGGGCAGCACGAGCGCGCCGGCGACCGCGCCGACGCCGAGCGCGGCGAGCAGCACGCCGTACCCGCCGGGGCCCAGGCCGAGGCGCTGGCTGGCCACCAGCGGCAGCAGCGCCCACAGCGCGCTGCCGGGCACCACGAACAGCGCGGCCCGCAGCAGGATGCGGCGGACGACCGGCGAGTGGCGCACGTACCGGCCGCCGGCGCGCAGCGCGGCGGTGAACCGTTCCGGCATGGCCGGGCCGTCGGGGCGGTCCGGCCGCCAGCGCAGCAGCGCCCCGGCGAAGATCGCGAAGGACGCGGTGTTCACCGCGAAGACCACGGCCACCCCGGCCTGGGCGACCAGCACGCCGGCCACCGCCGGGCCGACGGAGCGAGCCAGGTTGACGCTGATCGAGCCGAGCGCGGAGGCGCTGACAAGCTGTTCCCGGGGCACCAGCTCCGGGATCACCGCCTGCCAGGCGGGCAGGGTTAGGGCCTGGCCGACGCCGAGGGCGAAGGTGAGGGTGAGCAGCAGGGCCGGCGGCATCCGGTCGGCGGCGGTGAGCGCGGTCAGCAGCACCCCCACGGCGGCCAGGAAGCACTGCACGCCGATGAGCAGCCGACGCCGGTCGAGGGTGTCGGCGAGCGCGCCGGCCGGCAGGGCCAGCAACAGCACCGGCAGCATGCTCGCGGTCTGCACGAGGGCGACCAGGGTGGGGGCGTTGGGTTGCTCGACCAGCAGCCACTGGGCGCCGACGGTCTGCATCCAGGTGCCGACGTTGCTGGCCAGCACGGCCAGCCACAGGCTGCGGAACACGGCGAGGCGCAGCGGGGCCCAGGCCGACGCGGGCGGGGCGGAAGGCGGTGTGGCGCTCACCGGGCGCAACGTACCCCGGTTCGGCCCGCCCAGTCGATCCGCGCGCGGATCCCGCCCGACCGGGCCGCCGCTCCTCGCGGCTGCGCCGGTTCCGGGGGTACGCCGGAAGCGGGCCGCCGGAGGCCGGCGACCCGCTTCGCGAGGGCGTGGTGGATCAGATGATGCTGACGCCGTAGACGCTGAGCGCCTCGGTGACCGGCTGGAAGTAGGTGGTGCCGCCGCGGGTGCAGTTGCCGCTGCCGCCGGAGGTGAGGCCGATGGCGCTGCTGCCGCTGAACAGCGAGCCGCCGCTGTCGCCCGGCTCGGCGCAGACGTTGGTGCGGATCAGGCCGGAGACGGAGCCCTCGGCGTAGTTGACGGTGGCGTTGAGCGCCCCGACCGTGCCGCTGTGCACGCCGGTGGTGCTGCCGGAGCGCTGCACGCTCTGGCCGACGTACGCGTTGGCCGCGCCGGTGACGTCCCGGTAGGTGCCGTTGTAGAGGGAGACGTTGCCGGTCGCGTTGGCGGAGTTGCTGTGCCGGACGATGCCGTAGTCGTTGCCCGGGAAGCTGGTGCCGGCGCGGGTGCCCAGGACGCTGGTCTGGCCCGAGTTCGAGTACCAGGTCGAGGCGATGTTGGTGCAGTGCCCGGCGGTCAGGAAGTAGGTCACGCCGGAGCTGCTGCGCACGTTGAAGCCGAGCGAGCAGCGGCCGCCGCCGGCGGCGTAGATCGCCTGGCCGCCGGAGATGCGGGTGCTCAGCACGCCGGCCTCGGCCTCGATGCGGACGGCGCCGCCGGTCCGGGCGGCGGCGGCCTTGACGCGCTCCAGCTTGGCGCCGGTGACGGTGCTGTCGACGGAGACGACGACCTGGTTGGTGACCGGGTCGGTCCACCACGCGGTGCCCGGGATCTTCGCGGAGCGCTCCAGCTCGGCGGTGGCCCGGTCGAGCTCGGCGGCGCCCCGCTTGACGAGCTTGGCGATGGCGCCGGAGGCGCGGACCTGACGGGCGGCGGCCGCGTCGGTCACGGTGACGACCATCTTGCCGCTGGCGTCGGCGTACGTGCCGGCGGAGCGGTCACCGAGCCGCTCGGCCAGGGTGGCGGCGGCGTCGGGCGAGGCGGCGGGGGCGGCCTGGGCGGGGGCGCCGATCAGCGCGGTGGCGACCAGGGTGCCGGCGGCGGCGACGGACACGGCGCGGAGGAGCGTTGACCTCGTGGGTCGCATGTAACAACCTCCCGGAAGGGGGTGAACGGGTCGCGCCGGGGGTGACGGACCCGAGGACCACCGGCCGGAGCTGGGGTGAACCGGCCGAGTGAACTGAAGTATTCACATACTTGGATTAACTCGCAAGACCCGGCTTCGCCCCGTTTCACCCCAGCCACCCGCCACCCCCGTTCCGGGAGACGGGTCAGCGGGCGGCGGCCAGGCGGGCCGCGCGGGCGTCGCGCTTCTCCTCGAAACGGGACGCGTGGACCTCGAGGGTGTCCAGGTGGGCGGCGATCTGGTCGCGGGCGGCCTCGCCGTCGGCGTTCAGCCCGGTCACGTTGAAGATGTCCCACTGGCGCAGCACCGGGACGACCACCTCGTCACGGTGCTGGCGCAGGTCGTAGATGCCGGCCAGGGCGATCGCCACCGACTTGCGGGCGAAGCCCTCGATGCCCACGCCGGGCATCTGGAAGTCGGCGAGGACCTCGGCGATGGCCCGCATCGCCTGGCTCGGGGCCACCTCCAGGGCGGCGGCGAGCAGGTTGCGATAGAAGACCATGTGCAGGTTCTCGTCGGCGGCGACGCGGGCCAGCAGCGCCTCGCACACCGGGTCGCCGGCCACCCGGCCCGTGTTGCGGTGCGAGATCCGGGTGGCCAGCTCCTGGAACGACACGTACGCCAGCGAGCGCAGCATCGATTCGTCGTGGGAGTTGGTGTAGCCGGCGGTCATGTGCACCATCCGGGCCCGCTCCAGCGCCACCGGGTCCACCGCCCGGGTCACCGTCAGGTAGTCGCGGATGGCGGTGCCGTGCCGGCCCTCCTCGGCGGTCCACCGGCCCACCCACGTCCCCCACGCCCCGTCCGGGCCGAAGAGGGTGGCGATCTGGTGGTGGTACGAGGGGAGGTTGTCCTCGGTCAGCAGGTTCACGATCAGCGCGGTGCGCGCGATCTCGGGGATCGTCGAGTCCTGCGGCGACCACGCCTCGCCACCGAGCGGGCCGTCGAAGGTGCGCCCCTCGCTCCACGGCACGTACTCGTGCGGGAACCACTCCTTCGCCATCGAGAGGTGGCGGTCGAGGTTCTTCGCCACGACGGGTTCGAGCTCGACGAGCAGGGCGGTCTGGCTGAGTTCGGTCACGACGTTCTCCCTACGGTGGCGTAACTTACGCCACCGTAGGTCCTCCGCGCCGTACGCGCCAGTAACGCCCGGCCCGCGCGGCGTCCCCTCAGCTCACCAGGGGCGACAGGTCGGCCCGGGGCGGGGTCCACTCCCCGGCCGCCGCGACCACCTGCTCGCCGGAGCGGATGTCCTTCACCTCGTCGGGCGCCCCGTCGGCACCGGGGAACCACACGTACGGGATGCCGCGCCGCTCGGCGTGCCGGATCTGCTTGCCGAACTTCGCCGCGCTCGGCGCGACCTCCGTGGGCACCCCCCGGCGGCGCAGCGCGTCGGCGACGGCGTTGCTCGCCGCCCGCCGCTCCTCGCTGGTCACCGCGACCAGCACGCACGTCGGCACGCTGCGGGACACGGTGAGCGCGCCCGCGCCGAAGAGCAGCCCGAGCAGCCGGCTCACCCCGATCGAGATGCCGACCCCGGGGAAGGACGCGCCACCGGCGCTGACCAGGTTGTCGTACCGGCCGCCGGAGCAGATCGAGCCGAACCGCTCGTAGCCGGCCAGCGACGTCTCGTAGACGGTGCCGGTGTAGTAGTCGAGCCCGCGGGCGATGCGCAGGTCGGCCACGCACAGCCCCGGGGAGTGCGCGGCGGCGGTCTCCACCACCGCGACCAGCTCGGCGACGCCCTCGTCGAGCAGCGGGTGGGTCACCCCGAGGCCGCGCACGGCGTCGGCGAACGAGGCGTCCGGGGCGGAGATCTCGGCCAGGGCCAGGCACGCCTTGGCCTGCGCCTCGCTCGCCCCGGCCGTCTCGGCGAGCAGCTCGGCCACCTTCGCCGGGCCGATCTTGTCGAGCTTGTCGACGGCGCGCAGGGCGGCCTCCGGGTCGGTCAGGCCGATGCCCCGGTAGAACCCCTCGCAGATCTTGCGGTTGTTGACCTGGATGGTCACCGGCGGGATCGGCAGCGACCGCAGCGCGTCGCCGATGACCAGCGGCATCTCCGCCTCGTAGTGGGCGGGCAGGGTGTCCCGGTCGACGATGTCGATGTCGGCCTGGAGGAACTCCCGGTAGCGCCCCTCCTGCGGGCGCTCGCCCCGCCACACCTTCTGGATCTGGTAGCGGCGGAACGGGAACTGGAGCTTGCCGGCGTTCTCCAGCACGTAGCGGGCGAACGGCACCGTCAGGTCGAAGTGCAGGCCGAGGGCGTCGTCGCCGGCGGGGCCGTCGGCGTCGGCCTGGAGGCGGCGCAGCACGTAGACCTCCTTGGAGGTCTCCCCCTTGCGCAGCAGCTGGTCCAGCGGCTCGACGGAGCGCGTCTCCAGCGGCGCGAAGCCGTACAGCTCGAAGGTGGCGCGGATCCGGTCCAGCACGAACTGCTCGATCATCCGCTGCGCCGGGGTCCACTCGGGGAAGCCGGAGATGGGCGTGGGCTTGCTCATGACGCTCCGTTCAGCACCCGCGCCGGCGGCGCGGGAAAGGTCGAGGCGCGGCCTAGAGACCGCGGGTGGGTGCGGCCGGGCGCGCGTCGCCCGAGGCCGCCACCTCGATGAGGTACGGGTTGCTCGCGCGCTCGCGGCCGATGGTGGTCGCGGGGCCGTGGCCGGGCAGCACCACCGTGTCGTCGGCCAGCGGGAGGATCTTGTCGCGCAGGCTGGTGAGCATCCGGGGCATGCTGCCGCCCCACAGGTCGGTGCGGCCGATCGAGCCGGCGAAGAGCACGTCGCCGGAGAGGCAGACCTGCTCGGCCTCCCACTCCGAGCCCTCGCCCGGCAGCCGGAACAGCACCGACCCGCCGGTATGGCCAGGGGCGTGGTCGACGGTGATCTCCAGCCCGGCGAGCGACAGGGTCGCGCCGTCGGTCAGCTCGGCGACGTCGTCGGGCTCGGAGTAGGGCAGCCGGCCGCCGAAGAGCCCGCGGAGGTCCATCGACAGCCCCTTGGCCGGATCGGCCAGCAGCTCCCGGTCCTCCGGGTGGACGTACGCGGTGACGCCCCGCGCGCCGCAGACCGGCGCGACGGAGAACGTGTGGTCGAGGTGGCCGTGGGTGAGCAGCACGGCGGCGGGGTGCAGGCGATGCTCGGCGAGGACGGCGTCGAGCCGGTCGATCACCCCGATGCCCGGGTCGACCACCACGCACTGCTCCCCCGGCCCGGTCGCCACCACATAGCAGTTGGTGCCGAAGGCGTCCGCGGGAAAGCTCGCCACGAGCACGGCGCTCCCCTTCCGTCGCTGTCTAGCCTGCACGGGAAGCCTAGCCGCAGCGGCGGGCGGATCGCGCCGGCCCACCCGCCCCCGTGGCAACACCGGCCCAGTGAGCAACTCCGATAAAGCCAGCCCGGACCTCGTACACCACTTTCCCAGCCGCTACCCGTACACTCTGGCGGGCGTGTGGCGTGGCGCACGTGGCACCCGACGGGGCGCGACGCCGACCGCCGGTGACCATCAGGGTAGAGGAAGGGGAGCACGGGTGGCTTCCAGCAGGGACCGGCAGCGCAAACTGGCGCGGGCCAAGCTCGACCGGCAGCTGGCGCGACGGGCCGCCCGGACCAGACGCCGACGGCAGATCCAGGCCGGTGTCGGCGCCGCCGTGGTGCTCGTGCTGATCGTGGCCGGTTCGGCCTGGGCGCTGGGCGCCTTCGACGACGACCCGAAGCAGGACACGGCCGCCGAGGACGTCTGCCTCTGGACGCCGCAGGACGCCACCGCGAACACCAACCTCAAGGACGTGGGCACCCCGGCCACCCAGGGCCTGCCGACCTCCGGCACCCGGGCACTGACCGTCACCACCAACCAGGGCGCCCCGATCACCGCCGAGCTGGACCTCGCGTCGGCCCCGTGCGCCGGGGCGAGCATCGCCCACCTGGCGAGCAAGGGCTTCTACGACAACACGAAGTGCCACGAGATCACCTCCGAGGGCGCGCTGCGCTGCGGCGACCCGAGCGGCACCGGGCTGGGCGGCCCGACGTACTCGTTCTACGACGAGAACGTCCCGGTGGCCCCCGAGGCCAGCCCGTCGGCGAGCCCCGCGCCCGACCAGCCCCCGGCGTACCCGAAGGGCACGGTGGCGATGGTCGCCAACCCGCCGGGCGCCAACGGCAGCCAGTTCCTGATCTTCTTCAAGGACTTCGACCCGGACAAGCCGGCCTACCCGGTGATCGGGAAGGTCACCGGCGGCCTGGACGTGGTCACGAAGATCGGTGCCCTGCAGACCGTGGACAATGGGAGCGGAGCCAAGGTCAAGCCGAAGACCGACGTGGTGATCCAGAGTCTCACCGTCGGCGAGCCGACGACCGCGCCGGCCCCGGCCCCCAGCGGCGCGTCGGCCAGCCCCAGCGCCGGCTGACCCGGCTCCCCCACACCCCACAGCCTTTTGCGGCACCGGCCGCGCCCGAGACAGTCCAGGAGGATCGACCGTGACGTCCACCAGAGAGCGGCAGCGCGCGGCGGCGCGCGCCCGGCTCGAGCGGGAGATGGCCGAGCGCGCGGCCAGGGCCCGCAAGCGCCGGCAGACGCAGGCGATCGTCGGGGCCGGGGCGGCCCTGCTGCTCGTGGTCGCCGGCACCGTCTGGCTCGCCGCCAGCATCGGCGGCGACGACGACAAGAAGCAGGACACCGCCGCCGCCCCCGGCTTCGTGCAGTGCGCCTGGACCGAGGTCCCCAAGGAGCAGCAGACCAAGGAGATCAAGGACGTCGGGCTGCCGGCCGCCCAGCAACCGAACACCGGCACCCAGACCCTGACGTTCGACACCAACCTGGGCCCGATCACCGCCAAGGTCGACCGGTCGGCCGCGCCGTGCACCGCCGCGAGCTTCACCCACCTGGCGAGCAAGAACTTCCTCGACAACACCAAGTGCCACCGCCTGGTCACCGAGGGCATCAAGGTGCTCCAGTGCGGCGACCCGAGCGCCACCGGCAAGGGCTGGCGGGACACCGACGGCACCGGCGGCCCGAGCTACCGGATGGCCGAGGAGAACCTGCCGACCGACAAGCGCCCGCCGTACCCGGAGGGCGTCATCGCGATGGCCAACTCGGGGCAGCCGGGCAGCACGGGCAGCCAGTTCTTCATCGTCTACGGCGACTCGCCGCTGGACGCGAACTACACCGTCCTGGGCACCATCACCGGCGGGATGGACATCGTCAAGGATGTCGCCAAGGCCGGCGACGACGGGGCGTACGCCAAGCAGGCCGGCGGCGGCCACCCCAAGAAGGAGGTCGTCATCAAGAAGATGACGATGAGCGAGGCGCAGGGCTGACCGCCCGCCCCACCCCGCACGACGAAGCGCCCGCCGGTCACCACCGGCGGGCGCTGTCGTGTCCGGGGCCCTGCTGAGCGGCTCAGGACCCCGAGGTGACCCGGTAGGCGTCGAACACCCCGTCGACCTTGCGGACGGCGGCCAGCAGGTGCCCCAGGTGCTTCGGGTCCGCCATCTCGAAGCTGAACCGGCTCACCGCCACCCGGTCGCGGGTGGTGGTGACCGTCGCGGAGAGGATGTTGACCCGCTCCTCGGAGAGCACCCGGGTGACGTCCGCGAGGAGCTTGTGCCGGTCGAGGGCCTCCACCTGGATGGCCACCAGGAACGTGGAGGCGGAGGTGAGCTTCCAGCTGACCTCGACCACCCGCTCGGCCTGGGCCCGCAGGTCCTCGGCGTTGGCGCAGTCGTCGCGGTGCACGCTGACCCCGCCGGAGCGGGTGACGAACCCGAAGACCGAGTCGGGCGGCACCGGGGTGCAGCAGCGGGCCAGCTTGATCCACACGTCGCTGACGCCCCGCACCACCACACCCGGGTCGGCGCTGCTCTGCCGGCTGCGCGGCGGCCGGGTGGCCACGGCGGTCTCGGCGATGTCCTCCGCCGCGCCCTCCTCGCCCCCGTACGCGGCCATCAGCTTCTGCACCACCGACTGGGCGGAGACCTGGCTGTCGCCGACCGCCGCGTACAGCGACGCCACGTCGGCCAGGTGCAGGTCCCGCGCGATGGCCATCAGCGCGTCGGAGGTGAGCATCCGCTGCAACGGCATGCCCTGCTTGCGCATCGCCTTGACGATCGCGTCCTTGCCGGCCTCGATCGCCTCCTCGCGCCGCTCCTTGTTGAAGTATTGCCGGATCTTCGTGCGCGCCCGGGGGCTCTTCACGAAGCCCAGCCAGTCCTGCGTCGGCCCGGCCGTGTCCGACTTCGACGTGAAGATCTCGATCACGTCGCCGTTGGACAGCGTCGACTCCAACGGCACCAGCTTGCCGTTGACCCGCGCCCCGATGCACTTGTGCCCGACCTCGGTGTGCACCGCGTACGCGAAGTCCACCGGCGTCGACCCCGTCGGCAGCGGAATGACGTCACCCTTGGGGGTGAAGACGTACACCTCCTGGCTCGACAGGTCGAACCGCAACGCGTCGAGGAACTCGCTCGGATCGGCCGCCTCCCGCTGCCAGTCCAGCAGTTGCCGCAGCCACGTCATCTCGTCGATGTGCGCGGGCGGGCCGACGATCTGGGTGCCCTTGTGCTCCTTGTACTTCCAGTGGGCGGCGATGCCGAACTCGGCGGTGCGGTGCATCGCGTACGTGCGGATCTGCATCTCCACCGGCTTGCCGGTGGGCCCGATGACCGTCGTGTGCAGCGACTGGTACATGTTGAACTTGGGCATCGCGATGTAGTCCTTGAACCGGCCCGGCACGGGCTGCCAGTTCGCGTGGATCACGCCCAGCGCGGCGTAGCAGTCGCGCACCGTGTCGACCAGGATCCGCACCCCGACCAGGTCGTAGATGTCGTTGAAGTCGCGGCCCCGCACGATCATCTTCTGGTAGATCGAGTAGAGGTGCTTCGGCCGGCCCGTCGTCTCCGCCTTGATCTTGGCGGCCTTCAGGTCGGTGCCCACCTTCTGCGTCACCTGACGCAGCAGCGACTCCCGCTGCGGCTGGTGCTCCCCGATCAGGCGCAGGATCTCCTCGTACCGCTTCGGGAACAGCGTGCCGAAGGCGAGGTCCTCCAGCTCCCACTTGATCGTGTTCATGCCGAGGCGGTGCGCCAGCGGCGCCAGGATCTCCAGCGTCTCCTTCGCCTTCTGCTCCCGCTTCGGCGCGGGCAGGAAGGAGAGGGTGCGCATGTTGTGCAGCCGGTCGGCCAGCTTGATCACCAGGACCCGCGGGTCCTTCGCCATCGCCACGACCATCTTGCGGATCGTCTCCGCCTTCGCGGCGTCGCCGAGCTTGACCTTGTCGAGCTTGGTCACCCCGTCGACGAGCAGGGTCACCTCGGGGCCGAAGTCGACCTTCATCTGGTCGAGGGTGTATTCGGTGTCCTCGATCGTGTCGTGCAGCAGCGCGGCGACCAGCGTCGTGGTGTCCATGCCCAGGTTGGCCAGGATGGTGGCCACCGCGAGCGGATGGGTGATGTACGGGTCGCCGGACTTGCGGTATTGACCGGAGTGCCAGCGGTTGGCGGTGTCGAACGCGGTCTGGATCAGCTTCGCGTCGGCCTTCGGGTGGTTCTCCCGGTGGCTGGAGATCAGCGGCTCCAGCACCTCGCTGACCTGCGAGGTCTGCCAGGGCGCGTTGAACCGGGCCAGCCTCGCCCGCACCCGCCGCCCGGTGGGCGCGTTGGAGAGGGCGAAGCCGCCGCTCGGCGACGGATCGCCGGTGAGCTGCGACGGATCGTCGGCGGCGTCGGCCGGGAACAGCGGCGCACCGGCACCCGCCGCCGCGCCGTCGGCGGACCCGGAGCCCGCGCCGTTCCCACCCGCCACGGCCAGGGCGTCAGCGCCCCGATCGGTTACCGAACCGTCAGCGTCGCCTGTCGGGTGCACCGTGCCCTCCACCGGAGGGACGACATCGTGGGACACCGGCCTCCTCACCGCTCGCCGGGGATGCGCCGACCGTCCGGCCGGCCTGGTCTCACGCCGCCCGGACGGTCACCCGCCCGGTCAGCAATGGGCAATGCTACCCGCACGCACGGTGCCCCGCCGCTCCGCCGGACGGTCCCCACCGGGTCCGCCCGGCGGCCGGGGCCACCAATCGGGCACCGGGGCACGAACAGGCACTGCGCACGCCGCGCCCCGGGTCGTCGGTGCCGGGGCGAGGGGCGGCCCGGACGGCTCACACGCTCAGCAGGGCGTGCACGGGGCGCGGGGCGAGCCGCTTGCGCCCGCCGAGGAACCCCAGCTCCAGCAGCACCGTGAAGCCGGCCACCGTGCCGCCGGCCCGCTCCACCAGATCGAGGGTGGCCTCGGCGGTGCCGCCGGTGGCGAGCACGTCGTCGACCACCAGCACCCGGTGCCCGGCGGTGAACGCGTCCTCGTGCACCTCCAGCGTCGCCTCGCCGTACTCCAGGGCGTAGGAGGCCGAGTAGGCGGGGCGGGGCAGCTTGCCGGCCTTGCGCACCGGCACCACGCCCACCCCCGTCGCGTACGCGATGGCCGCCGCGACGACGAAGCCCCGGGCCTCGATGCCCACCACGGCGTCGAACGCGTCCCGCCCGTGGTACGCCACGATCCCGTCGACGACCTGCCGGAACACCTCGCCGTCGGCGAAGAGCGGCATCAGGTCCTTGAACATCACGCCCGGCTTCGGGAAGTCCGGCACGTCCAGCACGCGGCTGGCGACCAGCTCGGCGACCCGCGGGCCGCTGTCTCCCCGTACCCCGGCGCTGTGCGTCTCCGTCACGGCGGCCCGTCTCCCTTCATGGCCGACGGCGTCCCGCACGCTGCTCGCACAGCCTGCGGGACGCCGTCGGAACGTGTTCCCTACCGGTGTGGCCGATCAGCGCCGCTTGGCGCCGCCCGGCCGGTTGCCGCCGCCACCGGCGGGGCGACCGCCCCGGGCGCCGGTCGCGCGCTTGCCGGCGGGCCGGGCGCCCACCTTCGGGGCGGCCCCGGCCAGGGCCGCGTCGGCGTCGGCGGGCTCGTCGGCGTCGGCGGCCGGGCGCGCCGCGCCCTTCGGGGTGATCTCGCCCCGGGCGAGGGCGGTCCGCCGGGCCAGGACCCGCTTGTTGTGCGCCTGGATCCGCGGCTCGTAGTTCTTCAGCAGCACCAGCAGCGGGGTGGCCAGCAGGATGGAGGTCAGGAAGGCGACCGCCATACCGACGAACAGCACCAGGCCGAGGTCCTTCAGCGTGCCCGCGCCCAGCAGGCCGGCGCCGATGAAGAGCAGACCACCGACGGGCAGCAGCGCGACCACCGAGGTGTTCAGCGACCGCATGAGGCTCTGGTTGATGGCCAGGTTGGCCGCCTCGCCGTACGTCTGGTTGTTGTTCGCCGTAATGCCCCGGGTGTTCTCCTGCACCTTGTCGAAGACCACCACCACGTCGTAGAGCGCGAAGCCCAGGATCGTGAGGAACCCGATGATCGTCGACGGGGTGACCTCGAAGCCGACCAGCGAGTAGATGCCGGCGGTGAGGATCAGGTTCATGAACAGCGAGGAGACGGCGGCGGCCGCCATCCGCCACTCGAACCGCAGGACCAGGTAGACCGTCACCAGCAGGACGAAGATCACCAGACCGAGCAGCGCCCGGGAGGTGACCTGGCTGCCCCACGCCTCGCTGACCTGGTTGCCGCTGATCTGGTCGGGCTGGATGCCGAACGCACGGGCCATCTCGGCCTTCGCCGCGTTGGCCTGCTCGGCGTTGAGCTGCGTGGTGCGCATCTCGTAGAAGTCGCCGCCGGTGCCGCCGACCTTCTGCGCGGTCACCACCTCGGCGCCCGCCGCAGTGCTCGCCAGCACCGTGTCGACCGTCTTCTCGGCGTCGTCGAGGGTGCCGACGCTGGCCGGCACCTGGAACGAGTTGCCGCCGGCGAACTCGATGCCCAGGGTGAAACCGCGCAGGGCGAAGCTGAGCACGGCGACGAGGATCAGCGCCCCGGCCACACCGAACCACAGCTTGCGCCGGCCGATGACGTCGAGGCCGGCCTCGCCCGCGTAGAGGCGGCTCGCCAAACCAGTCTTAGCCATCTCAGGCCTCCTTGACGCGCGAGGTGCGGGTGGCCTGCTCGCTCCGCGCGGGCGGAAGGATCCGGCCGAGACCGCTGACCCGCGGGGACAGGAACGCCCGGGTCCGGGCGAACATCGTCATGATCGGGTGACGGAACAGGAAGACCACGACCAGGTCGAGCACCGTGGCCAGGCCGAGCGCGAAGGCGAAGCCCTTCACCGCGCCGACCGAGACGATGTAGAGCACCACGGCCGACATGATGGTGATGGCGTTGGCCGAGATGATCGTCCGGCGGGCCCGGGTCCACGCCCGGGGCACCGCGCTGCGCGGGCTGCGCCCCTCCCGGATCTCGTCCTTGAGCCGCTCGAAGTAGATGACGAACGAGTCCGCCGCCACACCGAGTGAGACGATCATGCCGGCGATGCCGGCGAGGGTGAGGGTGAAGCCGATCTGCCGCCCCAGGACGACCAGCGCGCCGAAGACCAGCAGACCCGACAGCACCAGGCTCAGGAAGATGACCGAGCCGAGCAGCCGGTAGTAGAAGAACGAGTAGATGATGACCAGCAGCATGCCGATGCCGGCGGCGAGCAGGCCCGCGCGCAGGTGGCTCGCGCCGAGGGTGGCGGTGACGTTCTGCTGCTCCTGCGCCTCGAAGGTCACCGGCAGCGCGCCGTAGCGCAACTGGCCGGCCAGGGCGTTGGCCGTCTTGTTGTCGAAGCTGCCGGTGATCTGCGAGTCACCGGTGAGCACGCCCTGGATCTCCGGCGAGGAGACGACCTTGTTGTCCAGCACCACGGCGACCCGGCACTTGCCGTCCTGACCCAGCGCGGTCTGGTCGCAGGCCTGGCCCTCGTTGTTGAACGCCTCGCGGGTCAGGTTGGTCCACTTCTCCTGGCCTGCGCCCTTGAAGTCGAGGCTCACCACCCAGGAGCTGGTCTGGTCGAGCACCGCGTTGGCGTCGCCGACGTCGGTGCCGAGCACCTTCGCCACGTCCAGCAGGTATTTCTGGACGCCGTCCTCGCAGGCGACGGCCTTCTGCTTCTCGTCCTTGATCGACGCCGGGGGGCGCTGGTCGAGCTGCGCGCAGGTGATTGTCGGCACGTTGAACTGCATCTCGGCCGGCAGCACGGCGACCTCGCGCGGGCTGAGCGCGCCGAACGGCTTGAGCTTGTCGGCCAGCGACGGGTCGGCGGTCAGGTCGGCCGGGGCCTGCAGGCCGCTCGCGGCCTGCCAGGCGGCGGCACCGACCTTCTGCTCGACGGCCTTGCGCTGCTCCTCGACGCCCGCCGGCACCGGCTCGGCGCTGGCGCTCGACGACGGCGCGGCGCTCGCCGAGGGCGACGGGGTGGCGCTGGCGCTCGGGGCCGGCGCCCCGCCGCCCTGGCCGCCCGCGCTCGGCGACGCGGTGGCCTTCGCGCCGGACGGCGACGCGCTGCCCGACGGCTTGGCGCTGCCGGACGGCTTCGGCGACGCGCTGCCGGACGGGGCCGGCGTCGGGGTGGGCGCGGGGGCCGCCGCCGCGCCGCTGCCGTCGGCGGCCTTGAGCACCTTGCGGAAGCGCAGCTCGGCCGCGCTGCCGACGTCGGTGAGGTCGCGGTTCTCGCCGGGCAGGGAGATGACGATGTTCCGGTTGCCCTCGGTGACCACCTCGGCCTCGGCCACGCCGTAGGCGTTGACCCGGTTCTCGATGATCTGGCGGGCCTCTTCGAGGTTCTCCGCCGTCGGGGGCTTGCCGTCGAGGCTGTTCGTCGCCTCCAGCGTCATCCGGGTGCCGCCGACCAGGTCCAGGCCGAGCCGGGGCTCCAGCCGGTCCTTGAAGCCACCACTGGCGCCGCCCGAGAAGAACACCAAGAGATAGAGGACGACGAAGATGAGCCCGAGCACGGCGAGCTGCCGTCCGGGCCGCATCTGTCCCTGAGGTGGTGGTGCCACGGCTGTCTGTCTCCCTGTTACGGTCGCACCGCCCTAGGCGGCGGCACGAGGGTCGGGCCGGGGGTCCCGGCGACGGGTGTCCGGGCCGGCGACCCGACGTCGACACGGCTGCCCACGGCCGTCGCGGGGGCGGCGGCCGGCAGCGCTCACGCGTCGGCGTCGGGCGTGGGCCCAACTATCCAGTTTTATCGCTGTCTCCGCTGCCCCGTCCCCGGGACGACGGTCACTCCTTGACGGTCTCGGCGTCCTCGACGTCCTCGGTCGACTCGGCCCGCTCGGCCTGGCTGACGACGCGGGCGATGGCCGGACGGGCGTACCGGGTCTGCACGCCGGGGGCGACCTCGAGCAGGACGGTCTCGTCGTCCACGCCGGTGACCGTGCCGTAGAGCCCGCCAATGGTGACCACCTCGTCGCCGGGGCCGAGGGTGGACTGCATCCGCTCCGCCTCGCGGCGGCGCTTCTGCTGGGGGCGGATCATCATGAAGTACATGACGCCGAAGAGCAGGGCGATCATGAGGATCGGCGTGAGACCGCCGGCTCCCCCGCCACCCGCTGCTGCGTAAAGCACGGTTACTGACCTTCCGATTGGCCTCCGGCTCGGCACGAGGGGCACCGGAGCGGAGGCGGATTCTCACGTCCTGTACAGACCGCGGCGAGTCTAGTCCCTGCACCTGGGAACGCCGAATGCGGCACAGATCACGAACGGATCACGGCTCATCGGGCGCGGCGGAGAACAGATCGGGCGCGGGAGGGGCACCGGTGCCAAATGTACCATTCGGTGGGGTACGACCCAGATGACGCCAGGCCGCCTCGGTGGCCACCCGCCCCCGGGGCGTACGCGCGAGCAGCCCGGCCCGCACCAGGAACGGCTCGCACACCTCCTCGACGGTGTCCGGCTGCTCCCCCACCGCCACGGCCAGCGTCGACAGGCCCACCGGGCCGCCCCGGAACGAGTCGACCAGCGCGGTGACCACCGCCCGGTCCAGCCGGTCCAGCCCGAGCGCGTCGACGTCGTACACCGTCAGGGCCGCCCGGGCCGTCTCCAGCGTGACCGTGCCGTCGGCCCGGACCTCGGCGAAGTCGCGCACCCGGCGCAGCAGCCGGTTGGCGATCCGGGGGGTGCCCCGGGACCGGCCGGCGATCTCGGCGGCCCCGTCGTCGGTGATCGGCACCCCGAGGATGCGCGCCGAGCGGCGCAGCAGCACCTCCAGGTCGGCCGGGGAGTAGAAGTCGAGGTGCGCGACGAAGCCGAAGCGGTCCCGCATCGGCCCGGTCAGCAGGCCCGACCGGGTGGTCGCCCCGACCAGGGTGAACGGCTCGACGTCCAGCGGGATGGCGGTGGCCCCCGGCCCCTTGCCGACGATCACGTCGACCCGGAAGTCCTCCATCGCGCTGTAGAGCAGCTCCTCCGCCGGCTTGGCGATCCGGTGGATCTCGTCGATGAACAGCACGTCACCCTCGGTGAGGCTGGTCAGGATCGCCGCGAGGTCGCCGGAGCGCTCGATGGCCGGGCCGCTGGTCACCCGGATGCCGGAGCCCAGCTCGGCCGCCACGATGTTGGCCAGCGTCGTCTTACCCAAGCCAGGCGGCCCCGACAACAGGATGTGGTCGGGCGGGGAGCCGCGCCGCATCGCGCTGCGCAGCAGCAGGTCGAGCTGCTCGCGGACCCGGTGCTGGGCGATGAACTCCTCCAGCCGCTTCGGCCGGACGCTGGCCTCGGCGTCGCGCTCCGCGTCGTTGACGTACGCGGAGACGAGGTTGCCGTCGGGCCCCGTCATCGGGTGCGGCCGAGCAGGCGGATGGCCTGCTTGAGCAGGACCGGCACGGGCGGCGGCGGGCCGTCGACGGTCTCCGCGACCGCGGCCACCGCCTGGTCGGCCTGGCCCGCCGTCCAGCCGAGGCCCACCAGCGCCTGGCGGACCTGCTCGGGCCAGGCGCCCCCGGTCACGCCGGCCGCCCCGTCGGCGCCCACCGGCACCGGGCCGATCCGGTCCCGCAGCTCCAGCACCAGGCGCTCGGCGCCCTTCTTGCCGATGCCCGGCACCCGGGTCAGCGCGGCGGTGTCGGCGTTGGCGATGGCCTTGCGCACCGCGTCGGGGGTGTGCACGGCGAGCACCGCCTGGGCCAGCCGGGGCCCCACCCCGCTCGCGGTCTGGAGCAGCTCGAACAACTGCTTGGCGTCGTCGTCGGCGAAGCCGTAGAGGGTGAGCGAGTCCTCCCGGACCACCAGGCTGGTGGCCAGCCGGGCCGGCTCGCCGACCCGCAGGTCGGCGAGCGTGCCGGGCGCGCAGTGCACCGCCAGGCCCACCCCGCCGACCTCCACCACCGCGTGGTCCGGGCCGGTCGCGGTCACCGTCCCGCGCACACTGGCGATCATCGTGCTCCTCCTCGTCGTGCCCGGTCGGCCGCCTCGGCCAGCTTCGAGCGGGTGCCGCCGCGCCAGACGTGGCAGATGGCCAGGGCCAGGGCGTCGGCGGCGTCGGCCGGCTTCGGCGGCTCGGGCAGCCGCAGCAGCCGGGTCACCATGGTCGTCATCTGCGCCTTGTCGGCCTGGCCGGAGCCGGTGATGGCGGCCTTGACCTCGCTCGGGGTGTAGGTCTGCACGGGCAGCCCGGCGCGCGCGCCGGCCAGCACGGCGATCCCGCTGGCCTGGGCGGTGCCCATCACGGTGCGCACGTTGTGCTGGCTGAACACCCGCTCGACGGCGACGGCGTCCGGCCGGTGCTCGGCGACCAGTTCGGTGAGCGAGCGGTCCAGGTGCAGCAGGCGCAGCGGCAGGTCGTCGCCCGGGTCGGTGTAGACGACGTAGTAGGCGACCAGGGTGCAGGGCCGGCCCGGCACGCCCTCGACCACGCCGACCCCGCACCGGGTCAGCCCCGGGTCGACGCCGAGCACGCGCACGCCGCCTCCTCCCCACCACGTCGGCAGTACGTGTGTTCGACACCCTACTGGGCGGCCCCGACAGCCGGCTGTGGGGACACGCCGCCGAAGAGCAGGGGGCGGGCCGCCGAGGGGCCGGGGGTCAGGCCGCCGACGGGCCGGGGGGCGTGGCGGCACACAGCCGGGGTGTCGAGTATGTGCCATCGACCCATGTGCCCCCGGCCACCCAGCTCGTAGCTTTGTGCGCCATGACGGCAGAACCCGTGGCGGGCCCCCACGTCGTACACGTCGACCTGGCCGGTCGGACCGCGCTGGTGACCGGCGGTGGCGGCGGCATCGGCCGGGCCTGTGCCCTGCGGCTCGCGGCGGCCGGGGCCCGCGTGCTGGTCCTCGACCGCGACGCGGACGCGGCCGAGGAGGTCGCAGCGCTGGCCGGCGGCCGGGCCGTGCGGGTGGACCTGGCCGACCCGGCGGAGGTGGACCGGCTCGACGCCGACGTGGACATCGTCGTCAACAACGCCGGCCTGCAGCACGTCGCGCCGGTGCCGGACTTCCCGCCCGAGCGGTTCGCCTACATCCACCGGGTGATGGTGGAGGCGCCGTTCCGGATCGTGCGCCGGGCGCTGCCGCACATGTACGCCCGGGGCTGGGGGCGGATCGTCAACATCTCCTCCGTGCACGGGCTGCGGGCCTCGCCGTACAAGTCGGCGTACGTGTCGGCGAAGCACGCCCTGGAGGGGCTGTCGAAGGTGGTCGCGCTGGAGGGCGCGGCGCACGGGGTCACCGCCAACTGCATCAACCCGGCGTACGTGCGCACGGCGCTGGTGCAGGACCAGATCGCCGACCAGGCCGCCACCCACGGCATCGGTGAGGCCGAGGTGGTGGAGAAGATCATGCTGGCCCGGGCGGCGATCAAGCGGCTCATCGAGCCGGAGGAGGTCGCGGAGCTGCTGGCGTACCTGTGCGCGCCACCGGCCGCGTTCATCACCGGCGCGTCCATCGCCCTCGACGGGGGCTGGACGGCGAACTAGTGGCCTCGCGCACAATGTCGGTCATGTCGTCGCCGGTGGAGTTCCTGGAACTGCTCGCCCGGGAGGCCGCCGCGGTGGAGTTCGAGGGCCCGCTGGTGGCGGCCCGCGCGGCCGGCGCGCCCCCCGACCGGCTCGCCGAGCTGGAGCAGGCGAAGGTGGTCGCGCTGCGGGTCCGGGCCCTGCTGGAGCGCCGGCGCCGCCGGGAGAGCGAGCTGTCCGGCCTGTACGACACCGCGAGCGACCTGGCCGGCCTGCGCGACCTCGACGCCGTGCTGCGGGCGATCGTGCACCGGGCCCGGCACCTGCTCGGCGCGGACGTGGCGTACATGACGCTCGACGACGACGAGCGCGGCGACACGTACATGCGGGTCACCGACGGGTCGATCTCGGCGCGGTTCCAGCGGCTGCGGCTGCCGATGGGCGCGGGCCTGGGCGGTCTGGTGGCCCAGTCCGGCACCCCGTACGTCACCGCGAACTACCCCGAGGACGAACGCTTCCACCACACCGGGGAGATCGACGCCGGGGTGGGCGAGGAGGGCCTGGTGGCGATCCTCGGCGTGCCGCTGCGGCTCGGCTCCACCTCCATCGGCGTGCTGTACGCCGCCAACCGCTCCGCCCGGCCGTTCGCCCGGGAGGAGGTGTCGCTGCTGGTGTCCCTCGCGGCGCACGCGGCGGTCGCGATCGACACGGCGCGGCTGCTGGCCGAGACCCAGGCCGCGCTGGCGGAGCTGTCGGCGGCCAACACCACCATCCGGGCGCACAGCAGCTCCGTCGAGCGGGCGGCGGCAGCGCACGACCGGATGACGGCGCTGGTGCTGCGCGGCGGCGGGGTCGAGGACGTGGCGTCCGCCGTCACCGACGTGCTCGGCGGGGCGCTGCTGGCGCTCGACGCCCACGGGCGGCGGCTCGCCCGGGTCGGTCAGATCGACGAGCCGGACCGGGCGGACCTGGTGGAGGCGGTCGCGGCGTCGCGGACCGAGGGGCGCAGCGTCCGCCGGGGCCCCTTCTGGTACGCGGCCGTGGTCGCCGGCACGGAGAACCTGGGCGCGCTGGTGCTGCGCCCCGACGGCGAACTGGTCGACGCCGACCAGCGCATCCTGGAGCGGGCGGCGCTGGTGACCGCGCTGCTGCTGCTGTTCCGCCGCACCGTGGCCGAGGCGGAGGGGCGGGTGCGGGGCGAGCTGCTCGACGACCTGATCGCCCGGCCGCTGGCCGACACCGACGCCCTGCGCACCCGGGCCCGCCGCCTCGGTGTCGACCTGGACGCCCCGCACGTGCTGGTGGCGGTCGGCGACGACGCGATCGCCGCGACGGGTTCCGCCCGGCAGCGGGCGCTCTCCTGGGCCACCACGTACGCCTCGACGCGCGGCGGCCTGGCGGCGGCGCGCGACGGCCGGGTGGTGCTGATGCTGCCCGGCCGGGACGCGGGCGGCGCGGCCCGCGCCGTGTCGCGGGACCTGTCCCGGGTGACCGGCCGGCCGGTGACCGCCGGGGCGAGCGGCCCGTCGACCGATCCCGCCTCGCTGGCGACGATCTTCCAGGAGGCGGACCGCTGCCTGACGGCGCTCGGCGCGCTGGGCCGCACCGGGCAGGGGGCGAGCACCGCCGAGCTGGGCTTCGTCGGGCTGCTGCTGGGCGCAGTGGGCGACCGGGGCGACGGGGACGTGGCCCGGTTCATCGCCACCACCGTCGGGCCGGTGGTGGACTACGACGCCAGGCGGGGCACCGCGCTGGTGAAGACCCTGGAGGCGTACTTCGGGGTGGGCGGCAGCCTGGCCCGGGCGGCCGAGCTGCTGCACGTGCACGTCAACACGGTGACCCAGCGGCTGGAACGGGTCGGCCAGCTGCTCGGCCCCGACTGGCAGAAGCCCGGCCGGGCCCTGGAGGTGCAGCTCGCGCTGCGCCTGCACCGGCTCCGCGAGCCGGCGCCCTGACGGTTCGGGGCGCCACGCCGCCGACCGGCGCGGGGCGACGGCCCGCCGACCGGCGCGGGGCGACGGCCCGCCGACCGGCGCGGGGCGACGGCCCGCCGACCGGGGCGGGGTGCGTCAGCGGGCCCGGATGCCGTCCAGGACGCCATCGACGATCCGGTCCGGGAGCAGGACGTCGTCCAGCTCGGGGTGCCAGCGCAGCATCCGCTGCATCAGCATCGGCCCGGTGAGCAGCGCCATCGCCACCTCGATGTCGAGGTCGGCCCGCAGCTCGCCGAGGCGTACCCCCCGGCGGAGCACCTCGCGCATCAGCTGCCGGCGGGGCGCGATGATGTTCTGGTAGAGCCGGAAGTGGTCGGGGCTGCGGTTCACCTCCGGCACGAGGCAGGGCATGATCTTCGCGGCGCGCGGGTCGATGTTGTGGCCGACCGCCCCGACCAGCAGCACCAGGTCGTCCCGCACGGAGTGGCCCGCCGGATTCGGCAGCACGCCCTTGAGCCGGCGCAGCGCGTCCAGCAGCAGCGCGTCCTTGCCCGGCCAGCGGCGGTAGATGGTGGCCTTGCCGACGCCGGCGCGGGCCGCGATCGCCTCGATGGTGAGCGCCTCGATCGTGCTGCCCTCCGCGAGCAGGTCGAGGGTGGCCTCCACGATCGCCTCGTCCGCGCGGCTGCTCCGCGGTCGCCCGGGCGACCGCGGAGCCTCGGCGGCGGAAGTCATGTCCGACATTGTTCCCGGACCTACGCTGTTCCGGCCAACTCGGGTTCACTCGCCGCCGGTGCGCCGGCCGCCCGGTCGAGGGCCCGGCCGGGCATCCAGCGCAGCACGACCACGAAGCCGAGCACGGCGACCGCCGCGGAGAGCGCCGCGGCCCAGTGCATCGCCGAGACGAAGGCGCCGTTGGCGGCCGTGACCAGGGCCGGCCCGGTCGGACCGAGCTGCCCGGCCGCCGCGTACGCGCCGGAGATCGACTCGCTCGCCGCCTCGTGCGCCCCCGCCGGCAGGCCCCGCAGGGCCGGGGCGACGTCGTCCCGGTACACCGCGGACAGCACCGAGCCGAGCACGGCCACGCCGAGGGCGCCGGCGACCTGGCGCACGGTGTTGCTGACCGCCGACCCGACGCCGGCCTTCTCCCGGGGCAGCGCCGACATGATCGACTCGGTGGCCGGCGGCATGATGTTGGCCATGCCGATGCCCTGGAGGAGGAAGACCACCAGGACCACCCAGATCGGCGTGCCCGCGTCGATGAACGCGAACGCCGCGAGGGCCACGCTGGTCAGCGCCAGCCCGACGGCCGCGACGGCCCGGCCCCCGTACCGGCGGACCATCGCCGCGCTGCGCGGGGCGAAGACGAGCTGGGCGGCGGCGAACGGCAGGAAGAGCAGGCCGGTCTGCAGCGGGGTGTAGCCGCGGACCAGTTGCAGGTAGAACGAGCTGAAGAACATCACGCCCATGGCGGCGAAGAAGACCAGCCCGACCAGCGCCACCGGGGCCGCGAAGCGGGGCACCCGGAACAGCCGGACGTCCAGCGACGGGTGGTCGCTGCGCAGCTCCAGCAGCACGAACCAGGCCAGCACGGCCAGGCCACCGAGGATCGACACCCAGACCAGGGGCCGTTCGAAGCCGTGCTCGCCGCCGTCGATGATGCCGTAGGTCAGGGCGACCAGGCCCACCACCGACAGCAGCACGCCGGGGACGTCGACCCGCCCCGGGTCGGGGTCACGGGACTCGGGCACCAGCAGGGCGACCAGGACCACGCCGGCCGCGACCACCGGCACGTTGATCAGGAAGACCGAGCCCCACCAGTAGTGTTCCAGCAGCGCGCCGCCGAGGATCGGGCCGATCGCCACGGCGAGGCCGACCGCGCCGGCCCACACGCCGATCGCCCGGCCGCGCTCCCGCGGGTCGAAGACGTTGGAGATGATCGACAGGGTCACCGGCATGATCGCCGCCCCGCCGACGCCCATCAGCGCGCGGGCGCCGATGAGCTGCGCCGGGCTCTGCGCGTACGCCGACAGCAGCGACGACAGCCCGAACAGGACCAGCCCGACCAGCAGGAAGCGCTTGCGCCCGGCGCGGTCGCCGAGCACGCCGAAGGTGAAGAGCAGACCCGCGAAGACCAGGGTGTACGAGTTGATCGCCCACTCCAGCTCGCCCTGGCTCGCGCCGAGGCCGTGCACCGGGTCGGCGAGGGTGCGCAGGGCGACGTTGAGGATGGTGTTGTCGAGGACGACGACGAGGAGGCTGATCACCAGCACCCCGAGGATCGCCCACCGCCTCGGATGTCCGGTGTTCTCGTGCGGTTGCATGGGCCGGTCCTCTCCCCCGGTTCGCCCGTCCCGCAAATACGATACGGGGCAGGCTCGTAACTCCGACGACGTTAGGCGAACCGTTTACGATACGGAACCGGATCGTATCGTTTGTGCGCCACGTCACGCACCACCCGGCACCCGATCCTGTTGATCGACTCCATGTCGGCGACGTGGCGGCATCAACGCGCCGGGATACCCCCCACCTGCCCGACATCCCGCACGCGACGGCCCGGCGCGGCGGTTTGTCCGACCCGGCGCCGTGGCATGAGGCGGCTTTGGCGTGGGGCGGGGCGGGAGTGACCGGCGGTCCCGGCCCGGGGCCGGGGCCGTGGCGGGCCGGGGCCGGGGCGGGCCGGGGGCGGGGCCGTGGCGGGCCGGGGGCGGGGCGAGCCGGGGGCGGGCCGGGCTGGGCGCCGCTGGGTTGATCGACTTCATGTCGGGCAGGTGGGGGTATCCCGCGCCGTTGATACCCCCACCTGCCCGGCATCCCGTCACCCCTCCACCGGAATGAGCGGATTGTCCGACCCGGCGGGGTGGTGT
>NZ_JAHWGR010000048.1:0-46751 GCF_020873825.1 Micromonospora sp. DH13 | reverse complement strand
CGAACCCGGAAGCTAAGCCCTCCAGCGCCGATGGTACTGCACTCGGGAGGGTGTGGGAGAGTAGGACACCGCCGGACATTCTTTCGTTTCAGGGCCACCCCAACCGGGGTGGCCCTGAAACGCGTCCAGCCCCGGCTGCGAAAGCCTCCGGTCATCAAGAGAAAAGCGTCGGACTGAAGATCTACTCTGACACTTTCCTCTTGATCACCGGAGGTGCTGGCGGGCGTCGCGTCCAGGGCGGCGAGCCGCGGTGCGGCGCTGTCTGACAGCCGACAGCGGCCGGTCCCGTCTCCGGGACTCTCCTCGACTAGGGTCGATTTTGCAACGACGAGTGTCGATAGCCGACTTGTTGTGAAAGGGGCGCCGCATGAGGTTCCGGTCATGGTTGTCCGCAGTGGTCCTGGCGGTGGGCGTGGTGGCCGTGAGCCCGTCCGCCCCTGCGGCGTCGGCCCAGCTCGACCGCGCGCCGTCGGTCACGGCGCGCCCGTCGACCGGGTTGTCGGCCTCGTCGGTCGTCAGGGTCACGGCGACCGGCCTGCCCAAGAGGACCGAGGTCTCCATCGTCCAGTGCGACAAGGAAACCTACGACTACGACGGCAGCCGCCTCGGCTGCGCGGTCGTGCACACGACGACCACCAGCCGGCTGGGGCGGATCTCCGAGCAGGTGAGCGCCAGCACCAGGGTCTACCGCAGCCGCCCCTACGGTGACGACGAGCCGGTCTACTGCCGCGCGGACATCTGCCGATTCTTCGTCGAATGGGTCGTCGACGATGATTGGCAGTCGGTCGCCACCGCGCCCCTGGAGTTCACCGGCGACCCGGCCACGATCACCGCGACCCCGCACAGTGGCCTGGTCGACGGGCAACTGGTGGAGGTCACCGGCACCGCGAAGGGCTCACCCAGCCGGCACGTGACCATCATTCAGACCGCGTGCTACGACATCATCCAGGACAGCGGCTGCTATGGCGACACACCGCTGGCCACGGTGCCGCTCACCGAGGACGACACGTTCACGGCATCCGTGAACGTCCAGTACTGGCCCAACTGCGCGCCGGATGACTACATGACGACGTGCGAGCTGCACGTGGTGGTGTACGACGCGCAGGGAAAGCCCGACGGCTCGTTCGGCTCCGGCTGGTCCGGCCCACACAGCGCCTACCTCGGCTTCGCCCCGGTCGCCTAGCGTCGAAGGTCAGGCCAGGGCCTGTAGCGCCGGGCGGAGGCGGATCTGGCCGACTGCGCGGTCGTACCCGGCGAACATCAGGAACGCGTCGTCGCCGCTGCCGACCTGGCACATGGACCGGATCCAGCCCGTCGGTCTCGGGTTCAGCAGCATCTGCAGCACGGGCCCCGTGCCCAGGGAACCCCGGCGCGTCCTCGTCGCCGGATCGAACAGCGAGATGCCCACGCCGTCGCCGGCCGCCGCGACGAGGACCTCCCCGTCCAACTCCACGGGGCAGAGCGCGTACCGGGGTGAGCTGTCGTCGAAGGAACCGAGCGCCTTGCCGGTGACGAGGTCCCACAGGCGTACGGTGCCGTCGTTGGCGGCCGAGGCGAGCCAGCCCGCGCCGTCCACGGTGCCGGTGCAGAGGGCGTTGACGCTGCTGGAGTGGGCGGCGATCTGGAGGATCGGCCGTCCGTCGACCGGGTCCCACACCCGGATCCCGCCGTCGGTGTACGCGGCGGCGAGGAGGGCCCTGCCCCCGTCGTCGCGGGCGACGGTGCACAGCGCCTGGACGCCCGCTCGCACTCCGTGCCCGATCGTCCTGACCTGCCGACCGGCCTCGGGGTCCCAGATCCGGACCCCTCGCTCGCCGCCGCCGGAGGCGAGCAGGACCGTCCCGTCGACCGGCACGACGCACAGGGCGTTCACGGGGGCCAGGTGGCCGGCGAGGGCGCGCACCGCCTTCCCGGTCGCCGGGTCCCACAGGTGCACGGCCTCGCCGTAGCCGGCGGAGGCGAGCAGCGTGCGCTGCGGCGTCTCGACCGCGCAGAGCGCCCGCACCAGGCCGGGGGTGAGCCGGCCGGCCTGCCGACGCACCGCGTCGGGCGTCGGGTCCGGCAGAAAGCCCGCGAGGTCGAGGAGCACGCCGGAGGAGCCCATCACCCGCAGGTCCGCGCCGGTGTGCGGGTCACCGATCCCGACGAGGTGCCCGAGCCCGCCGTACGCGGCCCTGACGGCGCCGTCCACCGTCACCGGCGTCACGGCGGCGTGCCAGGGCCGGGTGAACGCCAGCACGGCGCCGGTGACGAGGGTGCCGCCCGCGACGATGCCGCCCAGCAGCGCGCCCGGCCAGCGCTGCGCCGACTGCACCCCCGGCACCACGGCGACGGCGGCGAGATACCAGAGCGCGGGCACCGCGAACCGCCCCGCGAGGCGGCCCACGGCGAGCATGTCCGGCGGGAACGGCTCCGCGCGGAGCGTGCCGCCCCGCAGCAACGAGAACAGCAGCGACAGCGCCAGCAGCACCGCGCCCACGATGACGACGGGACCGAAGTCGCCGGTGAACGAGGCCACCAGGGCGAACGCGACGGCGGTGGAGAGCACCCCGCGCACCCACGGTGCCAGCCGCGTGAACAGCACCCGGGACAGCCGCAGGGTCAGGGCCGCCCCGGCCGCCGTCACGAGCGCGACCGCCGCCAGCGACCAGAACCCGTCGACCCGCAGGGCGTCCGGTTGTGACCACCGCACCACGACCAGCAGGAGCAGCGTCGCGACGACGGTCAGGAGGAGTCGTACCATCGGATGACCTCGCAGTGCCCGGCCCGGCGCGGCCGGGATCGATGATGTCGAGCGAATGCGGGTCCGATTGTGTCAAGTGGACGCCACGCCGGTGGGGGGCCGGGCTAGGCGAAGCGGGACGGGTCTCCCGCGCCGACGCGCACGATCTCGGGGTCCCCGTCGGAGAAGTCCACCACGGTGGTGGGCTCGGTGCCGCAGTCGCCGGAGTCGACGACCGCGTCGATGGCGTGGTCGAGGCGTTCCTTGATCTCCCAGCCCTGGGTCATCGGCTCGTCGTCGCCGGGCAGCAGCAGGGTGCTCGACAGCAGCGGCTCGCCCAGCTCGGTGAGCAGGGCCTGGGCGACGGTGTGCGCGGGGATGCGGACGCCGACGGTCTTCTTCTTCGGGTGCAGCAGCCGGCGCGGCACCTCCTTCGTGGCGGGCAGGATGAAGGTGTAGCTGCCGGGGGTGGCCGCCTTGACGGCCCGGAAGACGGCGTTGCCGAGGTGCACGAACTGGCCGAGCTGCGCGAAGTCGCGGCAGACCAGGGTGAAGTGGTGGCCGCTGTCGAGGTGGCGGATCTCCCGGATCCGGTCCATGCCGTCCTTGTTGCCGAGCCGGCAGCCCAGGGCGAAGCAGGAGTCCGTGGGGTAGGCGATCAGCCCGTCCCGGCGGATGAGGTCGGCCACCTGGCCGATGGTGCGGGGCTGCGGGTTGTCCGGGTGCACGTCGAGGTACTTCGCCATGGCGGGAAGCTTAGGCCCCCGCCCCGACCTGTCGTCTTCCTGACAGTGTTCAAGAGACGTAAAAGTAGACGGTCATCGTTGTCCCATGGCCGTTCGATCGTTCCGTGGGGGCGGATACGGGGACCTGCTGGGTGCCCCGCCGATGCCCGGCCCCGTGCGGGTCACCGTGCTCGTCTTCGCGGTCCTGACGCTGCTGTTCGCCCTGGCGACGGTGCACCGGCTGCTGGTCGAGGACGGCTCGCTCGGCGCCGCGGTGTTCTTCGCCACCATGGCGGCGGCCTGCGCGCTGGTGGCGGGCACCCTGGCGGCCCGCCGGCCGTGGGCGGCCTACCCGGCGTACGCGCTGTCCGGGCTGTTCGCCGCGGCCTCGCTCGGCCTCTTCGGTGCGATCACGATCGTCGGGCTGGGGCTGCTCGCCTGGGTGCTCTGGTCGCTCAACACGCGGCCCGCGCGGGAGTGGTTGAGCGGGCGTCGCCGGCTGCGGTGACGCCCGACCGGGGTGGCGGTGGCGCGGCCCGGGGGGCGCCACCGCCACCCGACGGTCAGCCCCGCGCGACGATCGCCACCAGGTCGTCGACCGTGTCCAGCCGCTGGCCGGGCGCGGTCAGCTCCACCTCGACGCCGTACTCCAGTTCGAGGGCGTCGACGAGGCGCAGCAGGCCGAGGGAGTCCACGCCGAGGGCCATCAGCGAGCCGCCGCCGAGCACGTCGACGGCGGACACCTCGCCCCCGGTGGCCTCGCTGACCAGTGCGGCGATCCGCGTACGCGGGTCGGTGGTGCCCATCAGAGTTCCTCTCGGGACTGTCGGACGATCTCGGCGATCTCCGCGATCGTGGGGGTGTCGAAGAAGGCGTCGAGCGGCACCTCGACGCCGAGCCGCTGCTGGATCCGTCCGCTGATCCGGGTGATGGTCAGCGAGTGCCCGCCCAGGTCGAACAGGTCCTCGTGCAGCCCGATGTCGGGGATCTTCAACACGTCCTGCCAGATCTCGCGCAGCGCCTGCACCACCGGGTCGGCGTCGGTCTCCGGCGCGGGGGGCGCCGCCTCCTCGGGGGCGTCGCGGCGCGTCGGCGCGGGCAGCGCGGCGCGGTCGACCTTGCCGTTCGGGCCGACGGGCAGCCCGTCCAGCAGCACCCAGTCGGTGGGCAGGACCGCCGCCGGGAGGCTGAGCGCCAGGTGCCGCCGCAGCTCCGCGGCGTCGACGGCCGAGCCGGCGCGGGGCACGGCGTACGCGACGAGGCGGGCCTCGCCGTCGGCGTCGGCGTGCAGCGTCGCGGTAGCCTCGGCCACCCCCGGGTGCTCCAGCAGGCGGGCGGTGACCTCGCCCAGTTCGAGCCGGTGCCCCCGGACCTTCACCTGGTCGTCGGCGCGGCCGAGGAAGTCGAGGCGGCCGTCCGGCAGCCACCGGCAGCGGTCCCCGGTGCGGTACAGCCGCCCGTCGGCCGCGCCGAACGGGTCCGGCACGAACCGTTCGGCGGTCAGGTCGTCGCGCCCCCGGTAGCCGACGGCGAGCCCCGCCCCGGCCAGGTACAGCTCGCCGGGCACCCCGACGGGCACCGGCCGCAGCGCGGCGTCCAGCACGTACGCCCGCACGTTCGGCAGCGGCCGACCGATGGTCACCGTGTCCGGGTCGGCGGGGACGTCCTCGACGGTGGCGTAGACGGTCGCCTCGGTCGGGCCGTACCCGTTGACGAGCCGGGCGGTGCGGGCCCGCAGCTCGCGGGCGAGGGCGACCGGCAGGGCCTCCCCGCCGGCGACCGCCACCAGCGACCCGGCCGCACCCGCCGCGTCGGCGGTTTCGGCCGCGCCGAGGCCCGCCGCCAGCAGCACCCGCCAGCCCGACGGGGTGGCCTGGGCGTGGGTCACCCCGGCGTCGCGGACCAGCCGCAGCACGGCCGCGCCGTCGAGGGCGCTGACCCCCGAGGCGACGACCACCCGGCCGCCGGTGACCAGCGGCAGGAACACCTCCACGGCGGAGATGTCGAACGACGGCGAGGTCAGGTGCAGCCAGCGGTGCGCGGGCCCGGCGTCCAACAGGTCCCGCATGCCCAGCAGCAGGTTGGTCAGCGCGCCGTGGCCGACCGCCACGCCCTTGGGCCGGCCGGTCGAGCCGGAGGTGTAGAGCACGTACGCGAGGTCCGCGGCCGTCGGGACGTCGGCGTCGACGTCGGTGTGCCCGCCGCCGAGCAGGTCGACCTCGTCGAGGGCGAGCACCGGCGGCCCGGCGTCGGGGCCGGCGTCCGGCGCGGCGGCGGTGACCACCAGCGTCGGGGCGGCGTCGGCGAGCACGAGCCGCTGCCGCGCCGGGGGATGGCCCGGGTCGACGGGCAGGTACGCCGCCCGGCAGCGCAGCACCGCCAGCATCGTCACCACCGTCCGCCAGGAGCGGTCCAGCGCCACCGCGACCAGCGAACCCGGGCCGACGCCCCGGCCGCGCAGCAGCGCCGCGAGCCGGCCGGCGGCGGCGTCGAGCCGGGCGTAGCCGAGCCGCACGTCGCCGTCGACGACGGCCACCGCGTCCGGGTCGGCGGCGACCCGGGCGGCGAACAGCTCGGGCACGGTGACGTCCGGGTACGCCCGCGCGGGGCCGGTGCCGTCCCGGACGACCTGCTCCCGCTCGTCGGCGGGCAGCACCGGCAGGTCGGCGACCGGCCGCTGCGGGTCGGCCACGACGGCGGCGAGCAGCGTGCGCAGGTGGCCGCCGATGCGCTCGACCGCGTCGGTGTCGATGGCGGCCGGGCTGTGCTGGAGGCCGACGTCGACGCCGGTGGGGCCGTCCACGACCTGCACGTGCAGCGCGTTGCGGGCCGCGCCGCCGAACAGGGTCCACTCCACCTCGGAGTCCACCCCGGCGAACGCGGGGTCGTCGCCGCGCCGGCGGTAGCCGACCGACACGGCCGTGAGCGCGGGCGCGGGGCGCAGCCCCGACACGGCGTGGGCCAGCGGCACGTGCCGGAACCGGTACACCTCGCGCAGTCGGGCCCGCACGGCGCGGGCGTGCTCGGCGAACGAGCCGGCGGCGGGGTCGTCGGCGGTGACGGGCAGCTCGTTGACGAACAGCCCGACCCGGTCGGCCTGCTCCGGCGCGCGGGTGGACAGCGTGACGCCGACGGGCACGCCCCGGTTGCCGTAGCGGTGCAGCAGGGCGTGCACGGCGGCGAGCAGCAGCTCGAACCGGGTCACCCCGAGGCTGCCGGCGACCCGGCCCACGCCGTCGACCAGGTCGGCGGGCAGCGCCACGGCCACGACGGCGCCCGGCTCCGCGCCGGTGGGCACCCGGCGCAGGCCCGGCAGGACCACGTCGGCGGCGTCGGGCCGGGCCTGCGCCCAGAACTCGCGGGCGGCCGGCAGGTCGACGGCGACGCGGTCCCGCTCGGCCGCCGCGTCCCCGGCGTACCCGTCCGCGGGGGGCGTGGCCTGCGCCGCCGTCCCGGCGAGCGCGGCGGCGTACGCGTCGGCCAGGTCGCGGGCCAGCACGTCCTTCGACATCCCGTCGAAGGCGAGGTGGTGGACGCAGACCAGCAGCAGGTGCCGGCCGTCGGCGGCGGTCAGCAGCGTGAACCGGGCCAGCGGGCCGACCCGCAGGTCGTGCGGGCGGGCCAGTTCCTCGGCGACCCGGGCGTCGGTCCACTCGCCGAAGGTCATCGAGGCCCGCCCGTCGGCGGGGGCCAGCCCCGGCGTGCCGTCGGCGTCGGTGACGACCCGGGCGCCGAGCACGGGGTGCCGGTCGGCCACGGCGGCGCACGCCTCGACCAGGGCCCGGCGGTCCAGGTCGGCGGCGAACCGGACGCCGAGCGCCATGTGGTACGCCGTGCCGGCGACCCCGGCCTGCTCGGTGAACCAGACGGCGTGCTGCGCGTATGTCGCCTCGGCGGTGCCCACATGCTCTCCCATGGATCGTTTTCGGGGTGGATCAGTTGTCGAACAGGCCGGTGAGCTGCCGCTTGAGCACCTTGCCGCCCTCGTTGCGGGGCAGTTCGGCGAGCAGCAGCAGCCGGGCGGGAAGCTGGTAGTCGGCGAGCCGGTCGGCGAGGAAGGCGCGCAGCGCCGGCAGGGTCAGCCCGGCGGCGTCGGCGTGCGGCCGGGCCACCACGGCGGCGGCGACGGCCGAGCCGAGCACCGGGTGCGGCACGCCGACGACGGCCGCCTCGGCGACGAGGGGGTGCTCGTGCAGCGCCGCCTCGACCTCCAGGCTGGAGACCTTGAACGCGCCGGACTTGATGACGTCCTGGTGCCGGTCGGTGAGGTAGAGGTAGCCGTCGGCGTCGATGCGCCCGACGTCGCCCATCCGCACCCACCCGTCGCGGAAGGTGGCCCGGTTGGCGGCGTCGTCGCGGTAGTAGGCGCGGGGGTACGGCGCGCGCAGCCACACGTCGCCGGTGGTGCCGGGCGGCAGCGGGTTGCCGTCGGCGTCGGCGACGCGCAGCTGCCCGCCGACCGGGCGGCCCACCGCGTCCCGGCGCGCCGGATCCCAGATCATCGTGGTCTGGGCGGGGGCCGCCTCGGTGGAGGTGTAGTAGTTGACGATGGTCGCCTCGGGAAAGGCCGCGGCGAGCCGGGCCGCCACGGCCGGCGGCAGCGCCGCCGCGGTCGACCCGATCAGGTGTACGCCGGAGCAGTCCCGGCCGCGCAGCGCCCCCGAGTCGAGCAGCTCGATGGCCATCGACGGGACGACGAACAGCGTCCCCGTGCCCGGGGTCTGCACCAGCCGGGCGAACCGGACCGGCGTGAACGCGGGCAGGGTGAGCGCCCCGGCCTTCGCGGTCAGCGCGTTGAACAGCATCGTCTGCCCGGCGTTGGTGCCGATGGCGAACGCGTGCAGGAACCGCTCTGAGTGGGCCAGCGCCAGCCGGCGCGGGTGGGTCGGCGCGCCGGTGGTCAGGTTGGCGTGGCTGGCGGCGACGCCCTTCGGGCGCCCGGTGGTGCCGGAGGTGTAGAGGATCTGCGCGAGGTCGCCGGGGCGTACCGGCGGGGGGTCGGCCGCGTCGGCGGGGCCGGCGGCCAGGTCGGCGGCCCGCCACACCGGCAGCCCGGCGGGGGCGGGCGGCGCGGCCGTGGCGTCGCCGTGCACGACGGCGGCGGCCCCGCAGTGGGTCAACGCGTGGCCGAGCTGGCCGGCGGCGAGCCGGTCCGACAACGGCACCGCGACCGCGCCGGCCCGCAGCACCCCGCAGTACGCCACCGCGAAGCCGGTCCAGTCGCGGGCGCCGAACACCAGCCCGACCCGGTCGCCGGGGCGCACCCCCCGGCCGTGCAGGCCGGCGGCGACCGCCGCGGCGTCGGCCGACCACTCCGCGAAGGTCAGCGCCCGCACCCCGGCCACCTCGACGGCGACCCGGTCGGGGTGCAGGGCGGTGCGCCAGGCCAGCAGCTCCGGGACGGTCCGGGCGGCCGGCGCCGCCGTCACCGTGGCCCGCCCGGGGTGGTGCCCTGGGCCTGCCCCGTGTCGGCGGCGGCGCGGGCCGGGTGCCCGGCGGCGCGGGCCTCGCGTTCGGCGATGCCGACCAGATCGTCCGGCGGCGCGTCGGGCACCTCGTCGTCGAACCGGGCCAGCACCGGCGTGGCCAGCGCGACGAGGGCGGTCAGCGCGATGCACACCCCGAAGACGACGTACAGCAGGCCGTGGCCCCGGCCGGGGCCGACGCCGATGACCGCGCCGACCGTGCCGGCGAGCGCGCCGCCGGGCAGCAGCAGCGGCTCGGCGACCCGCGCCGCGAACGGGGCGACGAGCCCCCACCCCAGCGGCATCGTCGACCAGGCGATCATCTGGTTGAGCGCGAACACCCGGCCGTGGAAGCGCGGCGGCACCTTCGTCTGGATGATCGTGTTGTAGACGCCGTTGACGACGCCCAGCGCCAGGTACATGCCGAACGCGCCCGCGCCGACCACCAGCGGGTCCGGCCGCAGCCCGGTCAGCACGGCGGCCGCCGCGATGCCGAGGGTGCCCAGCAGCACGGCCCGCATCCGGCGGTGGCTCGGGCCGCCCCAGAGGAGCATCACCAGGCCGCCGACGGCCGCGCCGACGCCGCCGGTCAGCGCGATCCGCGCCACCTGGTCCAGGTCGGCGAAGCCGAGCACCAGCGGGGAGAGCAGGTACAGCGCCGGGAACAGGAACAGGTTCAGGGCGGCGAAGAACGTCAGCATGGCCCGGAACTCGCGGCGGCGCAGCGCGTACCGCAGGCCGGCGACCATCTCCTCGCCGATGCCCTCGCGGCGTTGCAGGGCCAGGGTGCGGGGGAACCTGACGAGCCCCAGCACCCCGACCGCGAACACGTACGACGCCACGTCGATGAGCAGGATGCCGCGCAGCCCGACCGCGTCGAGCAGGGCCACCGCGACCAGCGGGACGGTGAACTGGGTCAGCCCCATCGCCGTCTGGGTGACGCCGTTGGCGTGACCGAGGAAGCGTTTGGGCACCAGCTGCGGCACCGCCGAGACGAACGCGAGGCGTTGGAACGCCAGCGCCACCGACAGCCAGGCGACCAGCGGGTAGAAGTGCCACACCTGCGCCCGGTCGGTCAGCACCAGGGCGGCCAGCACCGCGTTCGCGCCCCCGGCGGCGAGGCCGGCGGCCAGCAGCACCCGCCGCCGGCTGGTCCGGTCGATCACGGCCCCGGCCAGCGGCGCGACCAGCAGCCCCGGCAGCAGGCCGAGCACGGCGAACAGGGCGAACCGGGCCAGCGACCCGGTCTCCAGGTAGATCCACAGGGGGATCGCGAAGTTGGTCAGCGCGGTGCCCATGCCGGAGACCACCTGACCGGCGGCGACCAGACCGAACCGGCGCATGCTCGGCTCCGGGGCGCCGTCCGCGCCGGCCGTCGGCCCCGACGGCTGCGGTGCCCCGGGCGGGCCGGCGGGCTGGCGGGAGATCCCGGCCAACTGCCACGCGGGCTCGCTCGCGACCACGGGGGTGGCCGGGGGCGCTGGCGGGGCCGGCGCGTCGAGCCGCCGGTGCACCGTCGTGACGATCTCCGCCAGCTCGGCGGCCCGGTACTTCAGGAAGTAGTGCCCGGCCTCGTCGACCACGGCGAGGGCGGTGCGGTCGCTGAGGAAGTGCCACTCCCGGAACCGCTCGGCGTGGTAGTCGGTGCTGCGGTCCCGCTCGCCGACCACCGAGATGAGCGGGGCGCGCAGCGGGGTGACCCGCCGATGCATCAGCTCGGTGAAGTACTCCTCGGAGACCCGGGCGTCGTGGCGCATCGCCCGGATCAGGAACGCCACCTCGTCGGGGGCGAGCGAGCCGACCGAGGTGCCCTGCGCCTGCAACCAGGTGCGGTAGATCCGGTCGCTGCGGATCCGCTCGGCCAGCCGCAGCCGCAGCAGCGGACCGAGCAGCCCACCGGCGGGACGGCCGAACGGGAACACCGCGCCGAGGTACACGGCGTCGAGGTCGCGCCCCCGCGCCTCCAACAGCCGGGCCACCTCCACGGCGAGTGCGCCGCCGGGGCCGCAGTGCCCGTACAGGATCAGCGGGCCCGACACCCGGGCCAGGATCTCCTCGGCGACCCCGGCGGCGACCTGGTCGATCGGCGCGGGGTCGTCGGCGAGGCCGATGTCGTGGCCCGGCATGGCCACCGACAGCAGCCGGTAGCCGGCGGGCAGCGCGTCGGCCAGCGGCTGGTAGACCACGGCGCTGCCGCCGCCGTACGGGACGCAGACGAGCGTGGCCACGCGGTCGGCGGCGGCCACCGGCGGGGTCAGCTCGTGCAGCAGCCCCGCCGGCCCGGTGTCGCCCCCGGCGGCCAGGGCGGCCAGCTCGCGGACGGTCCGGTGCCGGAACAGGTCCATCACGCTGACCGTGCCCGTCGCGCCGCCGGCCACGGCGGGCAGCTCCCGGCGCAGCCGGGCCACCACCTGCGTGGCCAGCAGCGAGTGCCCGCCGAGGTCGAAGAAGTCGTCGGTCGCGCCGACCTCGGCCACCCCCAGCACGGCCTGCCAGATCGCGGCGACCAGCGTCTCCACCGGCCCGGCCGGCGGCACCCGTTCGCCGGCGGGGACCTCGTCGCTCGGCGCGGGCAGCGCCCGCCGGTCCACCTTGCCGTGCTCCTGCAACGGCAGCCGGTCCAACACCACCCACCGGCCGGGCACCATGTGCTCGGGCAGCCGGTCGGCCAGGGCGCGGCGCAGCCGCGCCGGCTCCAGGGCCTGCGCGTCGGGCGTCGGCTCCAGGTAGGCGACGAGGCGGTCGTCGCGCAGCAGCACCGCCGCCTGGTGCACGCCGGGGCAGTCGCGCAGCGCGGCCTCGACCTCGCCGAGTTCCACCCGGTAGCCGCGGATCTTCACCTGGTGGTCGCGGCGGCCCAGGAACATCAGCTGCCCGTCGGCGCGCCACCGGCCCAGGTCACCGGTGCGGTACAGGCGGGCCCCCGGCGGCCCGTACGGGTCGGGCACGAACCGCTCGGCGGTCAGGCCGGGCCGGTTGAGGTAGCCGCGCGCCAGCCGCTCCCCGCCCAGGTACAGCTCGCCGGGCACCCCCACCGGTACCGGCCGCATCCGCTCGTCGAGCAGGTACACCCGGGCGTGGGGCAGCGGCCGGCCGGTCGGCACCGGGCCGGTGGCGGGACCGTCGGCGGTCACCTCGTAGGTGGCGACGCCGACCGTGGCCTCGGTGGGGCCGTAGTGGTTGAACACCCGGGCCGTGCCGGCGGCGGCGAGCGGGGCGATCCGCTCCAGGTCGGACGCCTCGCCGCCGAGGATCAGCGCGCGGGCGGGCAGCAGGTCGCCGGGCTCGGCGTCGGCGGCCAGCGCCGCGAGGTGCGACGGGGTGATCTTCAGGTAGTCGATGCGGTGCGCGCGCAGCTGCTCGGCCAGTTCGGCGCCGGTGCAGCGGCGCGGCACCAGGTGCACCGTTCCGCCGGTGGCCAGCGCCAGGTAGAAGACGGTGACGGCGAAGTCGAACGACATCGACTGCAGCAGCGCGTACCGGGCGGCCGGGACGACGGCGAACCGGTCGGCCACCCCGTCGAGGTAGCGCAGCACCTGCCGGTGTGCGACGGCCACGCCCTTCGGGACGCCGGTGGACCCGGAGGTGTAGATGACGTACGCCAGGTCGTCGCCGCCGGCTCCGGTCTCCGGGGGCGTGTCGGGCCGGGCGGTGACCTCGGCGGCGATCTCGGCCAGGCAGGCCACCGCGCAGCCCGGGGCGTCCGGGTGGGCCCCGGGCGGCGCGGTCGGCTCCACCGGCAGCCGGTCGCGCAGCTCGGCGCTGGTCAGCACCACGGCGGGCCGGGCGTCGGCGAGCATCAGGCCCAGCCGGGCCGGCGGCTGCTCCGGGTCCAGCGGCAGGTACGCCCCGCCGGCCCGCAGCACCCCCAGCAGCGTCACGGCCAGCTCCACCGACTGCTCCAGCAGTACCCCGACCAGGACGTCGGGGCCGACCCCGCGCCCGCGTAGCCAGTGCGCCAGCCGGTTGGCGCGCCGGTCCAGCTCCCGGTAGGTGATCGCGTCGGCGCCGCACACCACGGCCGGCGCGTCGGGGGTCGCGGCGGCGTGCGGGGCGACCAGGTCGGCCAGGGTGGCCGCCGCGCCGGTGACCCCGGGCCCGCCGCCGGGCGCCGGGTCGCCGCCGGGTTCCGGGTCGTCGCCCCCAGGCCGGGCCAGCGCCAGCACCCGGTCGCGCCCCGCGTCGCCGAGCAGGTCCAGGTCGACCACGGGCAGGTCCGGGCGGGCGACCGCCGCGCGCAGCAGGGCGTCGAGGCTCGCGGCCAGCCGGGCGACCGTCTCGGCGTCGAACAGGTCGCTGTTGTAGACGAACATGCCGCGCAGCCCGTCGGCGGTCTCGCTGACGTACAGCGACAGGTCGAACCGGGCCGTGGCGGCGTCCGCGCCGAGGCTCTCGCTGCTCAGTCCCTGCGGCCACCGGCTGCCGCTGCGGGCGTAGTTCTGCAGCGTGAACAGCACCTGGAACACCGGGGCGCGGCTGACGTCGCGGGGCACGTTCAGCTCCCGGACCAGCCGCTCGAAGGGGATCTCCTGGTGGGCCAGGGCGCGGACGACGGTGCCCCGGGTGCGCCGCAGCAGGGCGGCGAAGCTCGGCTCGGCGGGAGCGTCGCTGGCCGGGGAACCCGCGCCCGCCCCGGCGGCGGGCGGGCCCGCCGCCGGGGAGAGGTCGGCGCGCAGCGCCAGGGTGTTGACGAACAGGCCGATCAGGTTCTCCAGCTCCGGCACCACCCGCCCGGCCACCGGGGAGCCGATGGCGAAGTCCCGCTGGCCGCTGTAGCGGAACAGCACCGCCTGCAGGCCGGTGAGCAGCGTCATGTAGAGGGTGGCCCGGTGCGCGCGGCTCAACCGGCGCAGCGCGTCGGTCAGGTCGGCGTCGACGGTGAACCGGTGGGTGCCGCCCGCGTACGACTGGACGGCCGGGCGGGGCCGGTCGGTGGGCAGCTCCAGCGGGGGCACCCCGGCCAGCGCACCGGTCCAGTACGCGAACCCGTCCCCGCTCGCCGGCCCGTCGAGGCGGTCGCGCTGCCAGGCGGCGTAGTCGACGTACCGCGTGCCGGGGGCCGCCGGCGGCGGAGCGCCGTCGCGCAGTGCGGCGTAGCCGGCCGCCACCTCGCCCAGCAGCAGGTCCAGCGACCAGCCGTCGCTGACGATGTGGTGCATGGCCAGGTGCAGGACGTGGTCGTCGTCGGCGAGGCGGATCACCAGCGCCCGCAGCAGGGGAGCGGCGTCGAGGTCGAACGGGGTGCGCAGGGCGGCGGCCACCTGCTCGCGGGCATCGGCCAGCGATGGCGCGTCGGTGACGGTGACCGGCACCCGCACCTCGGGCAGCACCTCCACGACGGGTTCGCCGTCGGCGTTCTCGGTGAACCGCATGCGCAGGCTGTCGTGCCGGGCGGCGGCGCCGTCGAGGGCCGCGCGCAGCAGCTCGACCGCCAGGGGGCCGCGCAGCCGGGTCGTCGACCACACGAGGTACGCGGCGGTGCCGGGGGTCAGCTGTTCGGTGAACCAGATCCGCTCCTGGCCGAATGACAGCGACGGTTTCTCCGCAGAACGGTGGAACGTCGTTTTCGGCGGGGTGTATGTGGCCCGCGTCGGTACGTCAACATTGGTCACGCGGAAGCCTTCTCACACGCCAGGGTCGGTCAGGAGCACGTAGTCTGCATGCTGCAAACAGAGCATCGCGTCGTCTGATCGGTCCACTGTGGAAAATCCGATCGACCGACCCGGCGCGCCCTACCGCCCGTCGTACGGTCGGGAATGCGATTCGCCGATGCCGTCGTGCCCGCCGAGTGGGCGTCCGAGACCCTGCTGCACGCGCCGTTCCGTGGCGTCGGCTCCCCGCCCGCCCCGCTGACCTGGGCGCAGCAGGTGACGTGGCGGGCGGACGCCCGGTACGGCTCCAACCACCGGTTCCTCAGCCTACGCCGCGTCGTGCCGGTCTCGGCGCGGGCCGGTGCGGATCCCGACCGCGCCGTCCGGGCGCTCGGCGCGCTGGTGGGCCGGCACGCCTCGCTGCGCACCCGGGTCCGCGTGGTCGACGGCGAGCCGCGCCAGCAGGAGGCCGCGACCGGCCACCTGCCGGTGCTGGTCGTGCCCGGCGTGGACGACGGCGCGGCCGCCGCCCGGGCCGCCGCCGACCGGCTCGCCGACGTCGCGTTCGACCACGCCGCCGAGTGGCCGGTGCGGGCCGCCGTGGTCACCGTGGACGACCGGGTACGCCAGGTCGTGCTGGTGTTCAGCCACTCGACGGTGGACGCCCACGCCGCCGAGGTGGTGCTGCGGGACCTGCGGCTGCTCCTGCTGCGCGGTCGCCTCGACACCCCGCCCGGCCCCCAGTCGGCGGACGTGGCCCGGCTCCAGCACACCGCCGACGTGCGGCGCTCCGCGCGGACGGTGGCGTACTGGCTGCGGGAGTTCGACCGGCTGCCGACCGCACCGCTGCCCGACGGCGGCCCCGGCCTGACCCCCCGGCTGCGCCGGGGCGTGCTGGTCTCCTCGGCCGTCGACGTGGCATCCCGGATGATCGCCGCCCGGCACCGGGTCAGCACCTCGGCGGTGCTGCTGGCCGCGGTGGGCGCCCTGGCCGCCGCCCGGTCCGGCCGGGAGGTCTGCGGCGCTTTCCCGATGGCGCACAATCGGTTCCCGGCCGGCTACGCGAATGCCGTGGCCAACCTCGGCCAGATCGGATTCTGCGTGCTCGACCTGACCGGCCGGCCGGCATTTGCGGAGGTGCTCTCCCGCGTGTGGCAGGCGTCGCTGAACGGCCTGCGGCACGCCTATTACGATCCGGCCGCGCTGCGCGCGGCTTTCGCCGCGAGCGGCCGCGACTACGACTCGGCATTCCTGCCCCACTACTATTTCAACGACGTCCGGCTGCCCGTCGGCGGCCCGGCCGCCGCGCCGGAGGCGACCCGGGGCGAGCTGCGGGCCGCCGCGGCGCGCAGCGACTTCTCCTGGACGGCCGGGCTGAGCCGGTCATCCTGGCACCTGTTGACCCACGTGGTCGACACCCCGGGCGGGGTGGGGCTCACCCTGAGCGCCGACACCCGGCACGTCGCCCTCGACGCGGTCGAGGTGTTCCTGCGCGAGTTGGAGGAGTTGCTGGTGGAGGCCGCGTTCGCCGAGGTGCCCTGGCCGTCGCCCGTCCCGGCGGCACCCCCGCCGGTGCCGCCGCCCGCCGTGCTCCCGGCCGCCGCCGACGAGGAGCTGGCGTACGCGGAGTTCACCGGCGGCCGGGACGCGACCGGCCCGCTCACCTGGGGCCAGCGGGCGATGTGGCGGGCCGTCGAGGTGTTCGAGTCGCCGCGCCACAGCGTGCTCAACCTGCGCCGCACGCTGGCCGTGTCCCGGCGCGCCGACGTCGACGTGGCGCGGGCCGTGCGGGCCGTCGCGGCGCTGGTGCGGCGGCACGAGTCGCTGCGCACCCGGGTCCGCTCGGTCGACGGCGAGCTGTACCAGTCGGCCACCGGTGCGGGCCGGCTGCCCGTGCTGGTGCACCCGGTGGCGTCGGCCGCGGCGGATCCGGACGGCCGGGCCGCCGCCTCGGCGCTGGCCGCGCGGCTGGGCGACCCCCGCTTCGACCACGCCGCCGAGTGGCCGGTGCGGGCCGCGGTGGTCACCGTCGACGACCGGGTACGCCAGGTCGTGCTGGTCTTCAGCCACTCCACGGTGGACTTCCACGCCGCCGAGACGGTGCTGCGCGACCTGCGGATGCTCGTGCTGCGGGGGTCCGTGCCCACCCCGGCGGGCCCGCAGTCGCTCGACGTCGCCGAGCGGGAGGGCGACGGCGAACGCCGCCGGGGCGACCGGGCGGTGGCGTACTGGACGCGGCACTTCCCCGACCTCACCGTGGGCCTGTTCGACCCGGTCGGCCCGGGCCTGACCCCCCGCTACCGCCGGGGATCGCTGGTCTCGCCGGCCGTGCGCCACGCGGCGCGGATCGTCGCCGCCCGGCACGGGGTCAGCGACGCCACGGTCCTGCTCGCGGCCACGGCCGCCGTGCTCGCCGCCGACGGCGGCGGCGACGTCTGCGGCGTGTTCACGATGGTCAACAACCGCTTCCAGCCCGAGTACGACGGGGCGATCAGCAAGCTCAACCAGATCGGGCTCTGCCGGATCGACCTGGCCGACCGGCCCGCCTTCGCCGAGCTGCTCACCCGGGCCCGCACGGCGTCGCTGGACGCCTACCGGCACGCCTACTACGACCCCCGGGAGCTGGAACGCGCGTTCGCCGCGCGGGGCCTCGACTACCACACCGCCCTGGCCCCGTTCTGCTACCTCAACGACATCCGGCTGCCGCACGACGCCGGCGTCGACCCCGCCGGCTGCGACGAGGCGACGCTGCGGGCGGCGGCGGAGCGCAGCGCGTTCCGCTGGGTGGAGGAGCTGGAGGCGTTCAGCTGGCGCTGCCGCCTCCAGGTGCTCGACGCCCCCGGCGCGGTCGAGCTGTCCGTGACCGTGGACACCCGCTACCTGCCGCCGCAGCGGGCCGAGGCGTTCCTGCGCGCCGTGGAGGCCCTGCTCGTCGAGGCGGCCTTCCGGGACGTCCCGTGGCCGTGGTCGCCGCCCGCCGCCCCGCCCGGCGAGTGCCCTGGTTAGGCGTGTGCGGCCAACGGTCTTTGGTGGTTTCCTACAACGTCGGCCGCGCAGCCTGCGCTGTCTGCGACATGGCGCAGCCGCCCCGTAGACGGAAGGGTGAACACTGCCGGGGTCGCAGTGTCGCGTGCGCCCGTCGTCGGTCTACAGGAGGGCTGGGTCGGTGTTCAGTCGTGTCGCCATCGTCAACCGTGGAGAGGCCGCGATGCGGCTCATCCACGCCGTCCGGGACCTGGCCGCCGAGACCGGGACACGGATCGAGACCGTCGCCCTGCACACCGACGTCGACCGCGCGGCCACCTTCGTCCGCGAGGCAGACCTGTCGTACGACCTGGGCCCCGCCTCGGCGCGGCCGTACCTCGACCTGAAGGCCCTGGAGCGCGCCCTGGTGGAGACCGGGGCCGACGCCGCGTGGGTCGGCTGGGGCTTCGTCGCGGAGGACCCGGCGTTCGCGGAGCTGTGCGAGCGGGTCGGCGTCACCTTCGTCGGGCCGAGCGCGGACGCCATGCGCAAGCTCGGCGACAAGATCGGCGCGAAGCTGATCGCCGAGGAGGTCGGCGTGCCGGTCGCGCCGTGGAGCCGGGGCGCGGTCGAGACCCTCGACGACGCCCTGGCCGCCGCGGAGCGGATCGGCTACCCGCTGATGCTCAAGGCCACGGCGGGCGGCGGCGGGCGTGGCATCCGGGTGGTCACCAGCTCCGCCGAGCTGGCCGACGCCTACGAGCGCACCAGCCAGGAGGCGGCGCGCGCGTTCGGCAGCGGCGTCGTGTTCCTGGAGCGCCTCGTCACCGGCGCCCGGCACGTCGAGGTGCAGGTGATCGCCGACGGCGCCACCGCGTGGGCGCTGGGCGTGCGCGACTGTTCCGTGCAGCGGCGCAACCAGAAGGTCATCGAGGAGTCGGCCTCGCCGGTGCTCAGCCTTGAGCAGGCCGCCGAGCTCAAGGCGTCGGCCGAGCGCCTCGCCGTCGCGGTCGGCTACCGGGGCGCCGCCACCGTCGAGTTCCTCTACCACCCCGGCGACCGGCTCTTCGCGTTCCTGGAGGTCAACACCCGGCTGCAGGTCGAGCACCCGATCACCGAGGTGACCTGCGGGTTCGACCTGGTCAAGGCGCAGCTGCACGTGGCCTCCGGCGGCCGGCTCGACGGCGCGCCGCCGGTCGAGCGCGGGCACGCCATCGAGGCCCGGCTCAACGCCGAGGACCCGGACCGCGACTTCGCCCCCTCCCCGGGCCGCATCGCCCGGCTCGACCTGCCCGCCGGGCCCGGCATCCGGGTCGACACCGGCGTCAGCGCGGGCGACACCATTCCCGCCGACTTCGACTCCATGATCGCCAAGATCATCGCGTACGGCCGCGACCGCCACGAGGCGCTCGGCCGGCTGCGCCGCGCCATGGCGGAGACCACCGTGATCATCGAGGGTGGCGCGACGAACAAGAGCTTCGTGCTCGACCTGCTCGACCAGCCCGAGGTGATCGACGCCAGCGCCGACACCGGCTGGATCGACCGCGTCCGGGGCGAGGGCCGGCTCGTGACGCACCGGCACTCCGCCGTCGCCCTGGCCGCCGCCGCCATCGAGGCGTACGAGGAGGAGGAGCGCGCCGAGCGGCAGCGGCTGCTGTCGACGGCGTTCGGCGGGCGCCCGCAGGTGCAGCACGCCAGCGGCCGGCCGCTGGACCTGAAGCTGCGCGGCGTCGGCTACCGGGTCCGGGTGGCGCGCGTCGGCGCGCACCGGTTCCGCGTCGGCATCGAGGCCGGCGACGGCGTGCGCACCGCCGACGTCGAGCTCGACCGCTTCGACCGGCACACCGGGCAGATCGCCGTCAACGGCACGCGCTACCGCCTGCTCACCGGCACCCACGGGCCGGTGCACCTGGTCGAGGTCGACGGGGTGACCCACCGGGTCAGCCGCGACGAGGGCGGCGTCGTCCGCTCGCCCGCCCCCGCGCTGGTCGTCGCCACGCCGCTGGAGGTCGGCGCGGAGGTCGAGGCGGGCGCGCCGGTGCTCGTGCTGGAGAGCATGAAGATGGAGACGGTGCTGCGCGCGCCGTTCCGGGCGCGGCTCAAGGAGTGCGCCGTCTCCGTCGGCAGCCAGGTGGAGACCGGCGCGCCGCTGCTGCGGCTGGAGCCCCTCGCCGACGACGACGCCGCCGAGGACACCTCGTCCGGTCCGGCCGTCGAGCTGGACCTGCCCGCCGCCGCCGCGACCATCCCGGCGCGCGAGCGCGCCACGCGCGGCCAGGAGGACCTGCGCAGCCTGCTGCTGGGCTTCGACGTCGACCCGCACGACGACCGCCGGGTGCTCGACGACTACCTGGTCGCGCGCCGGGCCGCCGCCGAGGAGGGCTACCGGCCGCTGGCCGAGGAGTTCGGGCTCGTCGACGTGTTCGCCGACCTCGCCGAGCTCAGCCGCAACCGGCCGGCCGGCGAGGACGGCGACGGCCACGTCTTCAGCGCCCGCGAATACTTCCACACCTACCTGCAGTGCCTCGACGTCGAGCGCGCCGGCCTGCCGGAGACGTTCCAGGCCAAGCTCGCCAAGGCCCTCGGGCACTACGGCGTCACCGAGCTGGAGCGCACGCCCGCCCTCGAGGCCGCCGTGTTCCGGATCTTCCTCGCCCAGCAGCGCGCCGCCGCCGACGCCACGGTCGTCGCGACGCTGCTGCGCGAGTGGCTGCGCGAGCCCCCGCCGGACGACGTGCTGCGCGAGCCCGCCGGCCTCGCGCTGGAGCGGCTGGTGGCCGCCACGCAGGTCCGCTTCCCCGTCGTCGCCGACCTCGCGCGCGGGGTGGTGTTCGCCTGGCTGGGCCAGCCGCTGCTGCGCCGCAACCGCGCCCGCGTCTACGCCGCCGTGCGCCGGCACCTGCGTCACCTCGACGCCCACCCCGACGCGCCGGACCGCGCCGAGCGCGTCGCCGAGATGGTCCGCAGCACCGAGCCGCTGGTGCGGCTGCTCGGCCAGCGGCTGGTCCGCGACCACCTCGACAACGCGGTGATGCTGGAGGTGCTGACCCGCCGCTACTACGGCAACAAGGGCCTCACCGGCGTACGCACCAGCTCCGTCGCCGGCTGCACGTTCGTCGTCGCCGACCGGGCCGACTCGCGGGTGGTCTCCGCCGCGGTGCGGTTCGAGGCGCTGGGCGACGCGCTGCGCGGGCTGGCGGAGCTGGCCGGCGGCGAGGAGGCCGTCGACGCCGACGTCTACCTCGCCTGGGAGCGGCAGCCGGAGGACTCCGACGCGATGGCGGCGGCGCTGCACGAGGTCATCGGTGCCTACCCGCTGCCCGCCCAGGTCCGCCGGATCACCGCCACCGTCGCCGGCCGCAGCGGCGCAGTGATGCATCACCACTTCACGTTCCGCCCGTCGACCACCGGGATGGCCGAGGAGCGGCTGGTCCGCTTCCTGCACCCGTACATCGCCCAGCGGATGCAGCTGGAGCGGCTGCGCAAGTTCGACCTCACCCGGCTGCCGTCCTCCGACGAGGAGGTCTACCTCTTCCGGTGCGTGGCGCGGGAGAACCCGTCCGACGAGCGCCTCGTCGCGTTCGCCCAGGTGCGCGACCTGACCGAGTTGCGCGAGCACGACGGCCGGCTGGTGTCGCTGCCGACGGCCGAGGACACCGTCGCCACCTGCCTGGACTCGATCCGGCGCGCGCAGTCGCGGCGGCCGTCGAACAGGCGGGTCAACACCAACCGGATCGTGGTCTACGTCTGGCCGCCGAGCGACATCACCCGCGCCGAGCTGGAGACGATCGCCGGGCGGGTGCTGCCGACGACCGCCGGCGCCGGGCTGGAGGAGATCCTGTTCATCGCGCGGCAGCGCGACCGGGTCACCGGCGAGCTGACCAAGATCGCCGTGCGGGTCTCCTTCGACGCCACCGGCGCCGCCGAGCTGACCGTCGGCGAGCCGTCGGACGAGCCGGTCGAGCCGCTCGACGACTACCGGCAGAAGGTGCTGCGGGCGGCCAGCCGCAACACGGTCTACCCGTACGAGCTGACCGGCCTGCTCGGCGAGTTCGTCGAGCACGACCTCGACGAGCGGCACGCGCTGGTGCCGGTCGACCGGCCCCGGGGCCGCAACCGCGCGGCGCTCGTCGCGGGCGTGGTCACCACCCGCACGACGCGCTACCCGGAGGGTGTCACCCGGGTCGTGCTGCTCGGCGACCCGACGAAGTCGCTCGGCGCGCTGTCGGAGCCGGAGTGCCGGCGGGTGATCGCCGCGCTGGACCTGGCCGAGTCGATGCGGGTCCCGCTGGAGTGGTACGCGCTGTCCTCCGGCGCGCGGATCTCCATGGAGTCCGGCACGGAGAACATGGACTGGGTGGCCGCGGCGCTCAAGCGGATCGTCGAGTTCACCCAGGACGGCGGCGAGATCAACATCGTGGTCGCGGGCATCAACGTCGGCGCGCAGCCGTACTGGAACGCCGAGGCGACGATGCTCATGCACACCAAGGGCGTCCTGGTGATGACGCCGGACTCGGCGATGGTGCTCACCGGCAAGCAGTCGCTCGACTTCTCCGGCGGCGTCTCTGCGGAGGACAACTTCGGCATCGGCGGCTACGACCGGGTGATGGGCCCGAACGGGCAGGCGCAGTACTGGGCGCCGAACCTGACCGCCGCCCGGGACGTGCTGATGGCGCACTACGACCACACGTACGTCGCCCCCGGCGAGTCCGGGCCGCGCCGGGCGACCACGACCGACCCGGTCGACCGTGACGTCTCGGACTTCCCGCACGTCATGGCGGGCAGCGACTTCGCCACGGTCGGCGAGATCTTCTCCGCCCAGGCCAACCCCGACCGCAAGAAGCCGTTCGACATCCGCAGCGTCATGCGGGCCCTGTCCGACCAGGACCACCCGGTGCTGGAGCGCTGGGCGGGGATGGCCGACGCGGAGACCGCGGTGGTGCAGGACGTGCACCTGGGCGGCATGCCGGTGTGCCTGCTCGGCATCGAGTCGCGGTCGGTGCCCCGGCGCGGCTTCCCGCCCACCGACGGCCCGGACACCTACACGGCGGGCACGCTGTTCCCGCGCTCGTCGAAGAAGGCCGCGCGGGCGATCAACGCGGCCAGCGGCAACCGGCCCCTCGTGGTGCTGGCGAACCTGTCCGGCTTCGACGGCTCACCGGAGTCGATGCGCAAGCTCCAGCTGGAGTACGGCGCGGAGATCGGCCGGGCGATCGTCAACTTCCGCGGGCCGATCGTGTTCTGCGTGATCTCCCGCTACCACGGCGGCGCGTTCGTCGTCTTCTCCAAGGCGCTGAACCCGAACATGACCGTGCTGGCGCTGGAGGGCTCGTTCGCGTCGGTGCTCGGCGGCGCGCCCGCCGCGGCAGTGGTCTTCTCCGGCGACGTCAACGCCCGCACCGCCGCCGACCCGCGGGTGCGGGACCTGGAGGCCCGCGTCGCGGCGGCCTCCGGCACCGAGCGGGCCGCCCTGACCGCCGAGCTGGACGAGCTGCGCTCGTCGGTGCGGGCGGAGAAGCTGGGCGAGGTCGCCGCCGAGTTCGACCGGGTGCACAACATCCAGCGCGCGGTCGAGGTCGGCTCCGTCGACGCCGTCATCCGCGCGGCCGAGCTGCGGCCCCGGATCATCGAGGCCATCGAGTCCGGTCTGCGCTGAGCCGAGCTCCGGCCGGCCGGTGCCCTCGGGCGTCGGCCGGCCGGAGCCCACCAGCGGGTGGCCCTTCTCTCGACGCATAGGGAGCTGAGTCGAATACGACATCAAGCGGCCGCCGTGATTCCGGCCGGGTTGATGTCGTGACCGACTCAGCTCCCTATCGCTGACCCGCGGCCTCGGTGGGCCCTGCTCCCCGCTGCGCCACGGGCGTCAGCCCAGGCTGACCCAGTCGGTGGCGACGGCGTACCCGTCGGCGCGGGCGGACAGCCGGACGGGGCCCGTCGGGGGAGCGCCCAGCGAGAAGAAGCCCACCTCGTCGACCGGCGACTCGTCGTAGGGGCCGGTGGCCGTGCGGGCGGTGACCCGGCCGCCCCGGGGCGGGGAGAGCTGGCCGACGATGCCGGCCTCGGTCACCTCGATCTCCAGCACCACCTGCCCGCTGCGGAACGACAACGTGCGCGCGGAGCCGCCCGAGCGGGTCAGCCCGGCCGGCTCGGCGTCGCACGCCGAGTCGAACATCAGCTCGGCGACCGCCAGCTCGGCGTCGACCGTCCGCCAGGCGAACGCCGCCCGCGCCGCGGTCAGGAACTCCTCCGGGACCGGCCCGGTGTCCCACAGCGCGGCGCCCAGCTCCACGGTCAGGGCGTCGTCATCGGCCGGCGGCCACGGCGCCATCGCGTTCACCCCCGCTCGTCTCCAGGCCACGGCGCACCCCGACGAATGGGGCGAGCGCCGGGCAGGCGCGCAGCTTGCGCAGGCAGCGCGCCTGGGTCGGGCCGATGCTACCCACCGGCATGCCCAGCCGTTCGCCGATCTCCCGGTAGCTGACCGGCGGGTCGGCCGTCAGCAGCGCCAGCAGGTGCTGGCAGCGGGGCGGAAGCTGCGCGAAGCCCTCCCGCAGCGCCTGCCGCCGTTCGGCCCGCAGCAGCTCCTCGTCGGGCGTCACCGCGTCCACCAGCGACCCGTGCCGGGCGTCGAGCGCGTCGTCGTACGGGTCGACGGGCCGCATGCGGCGGTCGAGGCGGGACAGCCGGTAGCACTCGCGCCGGGTCGTGGTCGCCAGCCAGGCCGCCAGCGCCTCCGGGTCGCGCAGCTGGTCGAGCCGCTCCACCAGGCGCAGCCACACGGTCTGGTTGACGTCGGCGGCGTCGGCGCGGCTCATCCCGTGGGCCCGGATCACCGCCACCACCAGCGGCGTGTAGCGGCGCACCAGTTCCGCCCAGGCCGCCTCGTCCCCACCGGAGGCCGCCGCCACCAGGCGCGTCGCCGTCGCGTCGGTCACCGCGCCTCCCTGTGGCCCGTCGCGCGGCTCATGCGACGAGCACCCCGTAGTCGGGATGCCAGCGGGGGTTGGCCAGCAGCGCGAGGCGCGCCGCGTCGGCGCTCAGGCCACCGGCGGTCATCATCGCGGCGAGCCTACCGGACACGTGGCCCGTGGCGAAGGAGCTGCCGGCCCACGTCGCGAAGCCGTGGAACACCTGGGTCGGCCGCCCCGGCAGCGGCAGCTGGCCCTCGACGTACGTGCTGTCGCGCTCGCCGAGGGCGCAGGCGTCGACCCACGGGCCGAAGCCGCTGTAGGACGCAGGCACGAGGACCCCGCCGTCGCGGGACACCGCGGCCACGGCGAGCACCCGTTCCAGGGCGGCCGGCCAGGCGGGACGGCTGCTGCCGGCGTTGCCGGCGGCGGCCACCACGGCGGTCTGCGCCGGCAGCGCGGCCACGGCGTTGACCAGCGGCAGCGGGGGCACGTCGTCCTGGGTGAAGCCGCCGAGAGACAGGTTGACCACGGTCACCTGCGACCCGAGGCGGGACATGGCGGCCACCAGCATCGCCTCGTCGCCGACGCCGGTGGGGTTCAACGCCTGCTCGGGGTCCACCCGTACCCCCGGCGCGGCCTGCCGGACGACCCCGGCGACGAAGGTGCCGTGCCCGCCCTGCGGGGCCAGCGTGGTGCCGGAGACGTACAGCGCGTCCAGGTCGTCGGCCTCCGGCAGGTAGCTGCCGCCGAGCCACTGGGGATGCCAGGCGCCGGCCTGCTGCCAGATCCCGGTGTCGCAGACCCCGACGGTGACGCCGGCGCCCTCGCCGAGGCGGGCCGGGTCCGGCGGCGGCAGTGCCGCCGCGGCCCGGGGCGGGCTGCCGGGGTTGCCCATGATGTTGCCCAGGCCCAGCAGCACGTGGTGCGGCTGCACCCGGGGGACCTGCTGGCCGGGCCACTGCCTCGGGTCGCGCAGCGCCGTCACCACCGCCGGCACGTCGGTCTCCTTGGCGAACAGCAGCCGGGTGACGCCGGCGAAGCCGGCCCCCACGCTCACCTGGTGCCCGCGCGAGCGCAGCCAGGACAGGACCCGTTGGGCGTCGGCGTTGGCGGCGAGCAGCTGCCGGGGACGGTAGAGGAACTCCCGGCCCGGCGCGGTGTAGCGCCGCACGTCGGGGTCGGCGGCCAGCGCGGCGGAGAACGCCTTCTGGTACGCGTCGTCGTCGGTGCCCTCGGCCGCGGCGGCGGCCGGTCGCAGCACGTCGCCGAGCGGTGCCGCCGCGGCGCACGCGGCCAGGGTGAGCAGCCCGCGCCGGGACAGTCGACCGGCGGGCGGTGGCGTGCGGGGGCGGTCAGGAAGCACCGGTCCTCCAGGCGGTCGCGACGTGCGCGGTCGGCGGTGTCCCGGTGCGACAGCACGTCGGGGCGCTGTCGATTCTTCCAAAGCATAGTTGAAAGTCAATTGGAGGAATGGGCGGTCCAATGCCGGCAATTTCCACTGTCGGACCCCGGATTGACGGTGGCCGGGTCCATCGGGAACGCTGTCTGTCATGGCCGACAGCGCCGGTTCCGCCGGCGCGGCCCAGTCCGCGCTCGACGCCGTGCAGCGCTATCCCCGCGAGGCGATCGCGATCGCGCAGCGGGTGCTCGCCGCCGGTCGCGCCGTCGCCGGTGACGAGCGGTCCACCGCCGAACGGGCGATCGGCCTGGCCCTGCGGGAGCTCAACGACCTGCCCGGGGCGCTGCGGCACCTGCGCCGGGCGGAACGGGCCGCCACGACGCCCCGGGCGCGGGCCCTGGCCCGGATGAGCCTCGGCTACGTGCTGGCCAACGCCGGCCGCACCGCCGCGGCGCTGCGGGCGGTGACCGCCGCCCTGCCGCAGCTCACCGGCGCCGACGCCGGGCGGGCCCGGATGCAGCGGGGCGTGGTGCTGCACTACCGGGGCCGCTACGACGAGGCGGTGCGCGACTACTCCCTCGCCGTCGACATCGCCCAGCGCGAGGGCGACCGGCTGCTGGAGGCCCGGGCCCGCAACAACCGGGGCCTGCTCAACGCCCACCGGGGCGCGCGGGGCCGCGACGACGACCTCGCCCGGTCGGCGGCCATCTTCGAGGGGCTGGGGCTGGACCTCGCCGCCGCCGACGCCCGCTGGAACCTGGGCATCGCGGCCGGCCAGCGCGGCGACACGGTGGGGGCGCTGCGCTGCTTCGCCGAGGTCGAACGGGAATACCGGCGGCTCGCCGTGCCCCGGCCGGCGCTGCTGCTGGACCGCTTCGAGCTGCTGCTGTCGGTGCCCCTGCTCGACGAGGCGGTCGAGGTCGCCGCCGTGGCCGTGCGGGAGCTGAACCGCCGGGGCATGGCCTCCGACCTCGCCGAGGCGCTGCTGGCCCGGGCCAGGGCGGCGCTGCTCGCCGGCGACCTGGACACCGCCACCGGCACGGCAGCCCAGGCGCGGGCCCGGTTCCGCCGCCAGGGCCGCCGCATCTGGGCCGCCTTCGCCCGGCACGTGGAGCTGCGTGCCGAGTTCCGCCGGGGCACCCGCTCGGCGGCCCTGTTGACGGCGTTGGTGCGTACCGCCGGTCAGCTCGACGCGACCGGGTGGCCCGGCCCCGCGTTGACCACGCGGATCGACGCCGGCCGGCTGGCCGCCGCGCTGGGCCGCACCGACCGTGCGGCGGCCCTGCTCGACGCGGCGGCCCGCGCCCGCCGGTGGGGCACCGCGCCCGGCCGCGCCCAGGGGTGGTACGCCCTGGCGCTGTCGCACCGGCTCGCCGGGGACGACCGGGCGGCGGCGCGGGCGCTGCGCCGTGGGCTGGTCGTGCTGGACAGCCACCGGGCCTCGCTCGGCGCCACCGAGCTGCGGGCGCACAGCGGGGCGTACGGGCAGGAGTTGGCCGCCGAGGGCCTCGACATCGCGGTCCGCTCGGGCGCCCCGGCGCGGGTGCTGGCCTGGGCGGAGCGGTGGCGGGCCAGCGCGGTGCGCACCCGGGCGGCGCTGCCGCCGGCCGACCCGGACCTGTTCGCCGCGCTCACCGAGCTGCGGCTGGTCAGCAGCCTGCTGGAGGACACCCTGCTCGCCGGCCGGCCGGCGCACGCGCTGCGGGGCCGGCAGGCCCGGCTGGAGCAGCACATCCGCGACCTGTCCCGGCGGGTGCCCGGCGGCGGGGCCGTGGCGTCGCCGCCCGGCGTGGCGACGCTGGCCGGGCGGCTCGGCCCGCGCGTGCTGGTCGAGCTGGTGGCGCACGGGGAGCGGCTGCGGGCGGTGCTGGTCCGCGACGGGCGGGCGACCCTGCACGACCTCGGCCCGCTCGCCGAGGCGGCGAACCGGGCCCGGCTGCTCCGGTTCGGCCTGCGTCGGCTGGTCACCACCGGCGACTCGGCAGGCGTGCGGGCCGGCGTGGCGCACGCGGCGGCGGCGCTGGACCGGCAGCTGTTCGACCCGTTGCGCCGGCACCTGGGCGACCGCCCCTTGGTCGTCGTCCCGATCGGGGCCCTGCACGCCGTGCCGTGGTCGGGCCTGCCCAGCTGCGCCGGCCGGCCGGTCACCGTCGCCCCCTCGGCCACGGCCTGGCTGGTCGCGGACCGCAGGGACGCGCCGGACGGGCCGCCGGTGCTGGCGGCGGGTCCGCGCCTGCCGGCCGCCCAGACCGAGGTACGCCAGCTCTCCGGCGTGCTGCCGGGCGCGCGGGTGTTCACCGGGGCGGACGCCACCGCCGGTGCGCTGACCGCCGCGCTGGACGGTGCGGCGCTGGCCCACATCGCCGCGCACGGCACGTTCCGGGCCGACAACCCGCTCTTCTCCCGCCTGGAGCTGGCCGACGGGCCGCTGCTGGCGTACGAGCTGGAGCGGCTGCCCCGGCCGCCCGGCTGCGTCGTGCTGTCCGCGTGCGACTCGGGGCTGTCCGGGGTGCGCCCCGGCGACGAGGTCATGGGCTTCACGGCGGTGCTGCTGGCCCGGGGCGCCCGCTGCCTGGTGGCCACCGTGCTGCCGGTGCCGGCCGAGCCCACCACCGCGCTGATGCTCGACCTGCACCGCAGGATGCGCCAGGGTGCGCGGCCGGCGCGCGCCCTGGCCGACGCCCAGGCCGCGTTCGTGGCGACGGGCGACGGCGCCAGCCTGGCCACGGCGGCGGCCTTCGTCTGCTTCGGTGCCGGCTGAGCGCCGCGATAGCGCCGTCGTATGACCAGGTGAGGATGACTGGTAATCGACGTTCCTAAATATGATTCGCGTCATCCGAAGGCGGCGCGTCACCCCCGGGGCGCCGCAGATGATGCGGAGGAACACATGGTTCGCTGGCGCACCCTCACCGGCCTGTTGGCCACCGCGCTCGCCGCGGTGACCGCGGGCAGCCTCACCCTCGCCGCACCCGCCGCCGCCGCGGGCGACGCCACGGTCACCCCGAACGTCGTCGGCGGCACGCCCGCCGCCCAGGGCGAGTTCCCCTTCATGGTGCGGCTCTCCATGGGCTGCGGCGGCTCGCTCTACAGCCCCACCCTGGTCCTCACCGCCGCGCACTGCGTCGGCCGCACCGGCGCCAACACCAGCATCACCGCCACGCTCGGCGTGGTCGACCTGCAGTCGGCCAGCCGGATCACCGTCCGGTCCAACTACGTCTACCGCGCGCCCGGCTACAACGGCAACGGCAAGGACTGGGCGCTGATCCGCCTGGCCACCCCGGTCACCGGCCTGGCCACCCTGCCCATCGCCACCACCGGCGCGTACGACAGCGGCACCTTCACCGTCGCCGGCTGGGGCGCGGCGCGCGAGGGCGGCGCGCAGCAGCGCTACCTGCTCAAGGCCACCGTGCCGTTCGTCAGCGACTCCGTCTGCAGCACCAACTACGGCGGCGACATCATCCCGGCCGAGGAGATCTGCGCCGGCTACGCCTCCGGCGGCACCGACACCTGCCAGGGCGACTCGGGCGGCCCGATGTTCCGCCGCGACGCCGCCAACGCCTGGATCCAGGTCGGCATCGTCAGCTGGGGCAACGGCTGCGCCCGCCCCAACTACCCGGGCGTCTACACGCAGGTGAGCTACTTCGCCTCCGCGATCGCCTCGGCCGCCACCAGCCTCGGCGGCTGACCACGGGCAGACGGGCGCGGCCCGGCCGGATCACCGGCCGGGCCGCACCCGCGCGGGGGGACTACCGGGCAGCCGGCGGGGTCCAGCCGGCGGGGAGGTGCCCGATCCGCACCCGCTGGGGGTGGTCGCCGACGGGGACGCTTACCACCTTCTGGCCCGTGGCGAAGCTGATCGCGGTGACCTGGTCGGCGCCCGACTCCGAGATGACGCAGTCGCGGCCGTCGCCGCTCACCGTCGCCCAGTACGGCTTGCTGGCCGTGACCAGCGGACCCGGGGCGAGGGTGGACCGGTCGACGATCGTGGTGTAGTCGTCCATCGTCCCGGCGACGCAGAGCTTCGCCCCGTCCGGGCTGATCGACATGCCGTGGTGCCGCGAGTCGTTGACCCACTTCGTGCGGTCCTCGGTGGTGTTCGGGTTCTTCGGCAGCGTGGCGACCCGGGTGACCCGGTCGCCGGCCACGTCGTACTCGACGAAGCCGTTGAAGAACGACACCTGGAAGTAGAGCTTGCTCTCGTCGGGGGTGAAGACCGCCGGCCGGACGGCGTCGGAGAGGTCGCTGCGGCCGTACGCGTCGAGCCGGGGCCGCATGTCGATCTCCTTGACCTTCGCGAAGGTGGTCGCGTCGGCAATGGTGATCTTCCGGTCGCCCTTGGTCCAGTCCTGCGACGGGGCGTCGAGCGAGCTGTTGACGTCCCCGATGGACATGTTCCAGATGTGCCGGCCGCCGTCGGTGAAGATGTTCTCGTGCGGGGTGTCGCCGGTGCCGAACGAGCCGACCTGCTTGCCCGTGTTGATGTCGAGCACGTGCACGGTGTCCGAGGTGGACGCCGAGACCGCGACACGGGTGCCGTCTGGGGAGACGGCCATGTGGTCGGAGCGGAACCCGGAGACGGGGAACCGCCAGCGCACCGCGCCGGTGCGCAGGTCGATCGAGACGACGTCGGCGAAGCTGGGCCGGGACGCCACCAGCGCCGTCCCGTCCGGCGTGGTGTACATGTCGTCGACGAGCTGGTCGTGCCCCTCGCCGGGGCCCTGCTGGATGCCCAGGTAGAAGGCGAGCTTGATCGGGTTGAGGTAGATCTCCCAGAGCCGCTGCTGCTTGTCGGGCACGACGTTGACCCGGCCGAGGCGGGCGTAGTCGCCCCGGGAGCGGATGACGTCGACGGTGCCCTCCCAGTTGTTGCCGACGAACATCACCTCCTCCAGGGCGGCGGCGCCCACCGGCGCGGCGGGGGCGGCGACGGCCGGGGCCGGCGCGGCGGTGGCCACGACGGCGAGGGCGGCGGCGAGGGCGCCGTACCTGCGGGCGCGGCGGACGGGCGGGGACGACGGTGCTGCTGCGGGCATGGGCTGCTCCTGCCGGTGGGGGCGACCGATGGTGGCGTTCCGCGGTGCGCTGGTGCGGTGTTACTTTGCGGTAACAGAAGGAAACCAACCGAAGCCGGACTCCCGGTAGGGCACGGGGGCCAAAACCCGGCAGGGTCGTTGTGGACGGCCCACAGTGGCCGGGGCGGAGGGAAGCGGGCCGATGAGGATGCCGGAGCGGGCCGGGGCCCTCGGCGCGCTGCTGCGCGAGCTGGCGACCGACCGGCGGGTCGTGGACGAGATGGTCGAGGCGGCCCGGGAACACTCGCCCGAGGTGGCCCGGCTGCCGACGGCCGAGAACCGTCGGCACGTGGCGGCCCTGCTGACCGCCGGGCTGGCGTCGTTCGAACGGCTGGCGGAGCCGAGCGAGCGGGATTTCGCCGAGGCCCGACGCCTCGGCGCCGACCGGGCCGCGCAGGGCGTCTCCGTCGCCGGCCTGCTGCGCGGGGTGCAGGCTGGCCGGCAGCGCGTGGTCGAGATCGCGCTCGACCGCGGCCGGGCCGCCGGGATACCCGACACCGCGCTGCTGGACGCCCTGCTGGAGCTCGGCCGCTATGCCAGCGCGCTGGAGCGCGCCCTGGTCGACGGCCACCACACGGCGGAGCTGGAGCTGGCCCGCACCCGCCGCGACGCCCGCAACCGGCTGCTGCGCCAGCTGCTGCTCGACGAGGCGGGCGACGGGCACCCCGGGGACGATCTCGGGCTGCGCCCCGACGACCTGGCCGCCTTCGGGCTGCGCCCCGACGGCCGCTACCACTGCGTGGTCACCGAGCTGACCGACCCGGCCCGCATCGCGGCGGTGGAGCGGCAGCTCTGCGGCGGCGGCGCGCTGTTCGGCACCGTCGACGACCGGCTCGCCGGCCTGTGCGTACGGCTGCCGCCCGCCGACCTCGCCGACGCGGCCGGGCTCGTGGTGGCCGCCCCGGCGCGGCCCCTGGCGCAGGCCCCGGCCCTGCACCGGCTCTGCGTGGCCGCCCTGCGCGCCGCGTCCCGGGCCGGGCTGCGTGGCCTGCACCGGGTGGTCGACCTCGCCGGGGAGACCGCGCTGGCCGCCCAGCCGGCCCTGGCCGACCTGGTCAGTGGGGAGCTGCTGGCCGCCCTCGACCCGGCCGACGAGTTCCACCGGCAGCTCGCCTCGACCGCACTGACCTACCTCGACCACGGCCAGCGGCTGGACCGCACGGCCGAGGCCCTGCACCTGCACCCGAACACCGTGCGCTACCGGCTGCGCCGGGTGCAGGAGCTGACCGCGATGCCGCCGACCCTCGCCGAGCCGGGCGGCCGGTGGCCGGTGCCGCAGACGGTGCGCTGGTGGTGGGCGCTGCGCACCTGGCTCGACGGCGACCCGCTGCGCGATCCGGCCGCCGGCCGTCCCGGGCTCGCCCAGCCGCACCGCCCGGCGAGGTGACTCCACCCCACGCATAGGGAGCTGAGTCGAATACGACATCGCCCGCCGCGCCGCGCCCCGCCCCGGCTGGCCCGCCCTGGCTTGGCCCGTGCAGGCACCGGGCCGGCCCGGACGGGGAGCGGCGGGTGATGTCGTATTCGACTCAGCTCCCTATGCGCCGGCCCTGCGGCATCGCCCGCCGCCCCGCCGCCCGCCGCCCGCCGCCCGGCCGATCCGGCCCGCGGGTCGTCAGCCGGGCAGCGGGGCGGGGAAGAGCGCCTCGAAGCGGTCCCGGGTCAGGAACGCCAGCCGGGCCCGTTTGTCCGGCATGTCGATCTCGTCGTCGAACGTGAAGCCGGAGCGCTCCAGCCGGCGCAGCGCCAGCTCGTTGCGCACGTCCGGCTCGACCACGACCCGCTGCCGGGCCGGGTCGCGGAACAGGAACCGCACCAGCGCCGGACCTACCGCGCCGGTGAAGTCGCGCCCCGCGCGCCGACCGGGGGCCAGCAGCAGGTGCATGCCGACGTCGCCGGGCCGCACCGGGTAGCGCTCGCCGACCGGGTCGGCCTCGGGCTGGTAGGTCTGGAACAGGCCGACCGGCGCGCCGTCGAGCAGAATCAGGTACGCGTGGTGCGTCGCCAGCCCGTCGACGAAGGCGTAGACGTCGCGGACCTCGTCGACGGTGTAGCCGCCCATGCCCCAGTAGACGGCCCGGGGCTGGGTGACCCAGCCGTGCAGCAGCTCGGCGTGGGCCTGCGGGTCGACCGTGGCGAGGGCCAGCTCGCCGAGGCCGGGCAGGGTCTCCAGGGGTGTCACGCGTTCCTCTTCTCGGGGTCGGGGCGCGGTTCGTCGGGTTCGGGGGTGAGCAGCCGCCAGTCGGTCACGACCGGGATCAGCTCGCCGCTGGCCCACCGCGGCAACTGGTCGGCGAAGTGCGGGTCGCCGGGGCGGCCGGACGCGCCGAACGGCACCACCCACCGGCTCTCCGCCCGGTCGGTCAGGTCCCACACGTACCGGGCGACCGGGCCGCGCCAACAGGCGTCGGACAGGCCGGGGACGCTGCTGGTGGCGAGCACGCAGTCGCTGTCGCCGCCCAGCGTGACGCGGGCGCGCATCGCGTCCACCGCCGCGTCGACCTCGGGGCTGACCGGCAGGTGCACGGGGTGCAGGGTGTGCCGTTGCCCCCAGGTGCCGGGCGGGTCGCCGTGGGCCACCTCCTCCAGCGCGGCGGCGGCCACGGGGTCGACGTCGACGCCGAGGCGGGGCAGCCCGGCCACGACGGCGTCGAGGGCGTACCCGATCCGGCCGAGGGGGTTCGTCCACGGCCCGAACAGCTCGTCGTACGCGCCGGGGGAGCGCAGCGGGCGCAGCGCCGGGTGCTCGTGCAGCCCCCGGGCCAGGGCCGCCCGCCAGGCGGCGTACGCGGCGGCGTCGACGCTGTCGGCGGCCATCCGCCCGTCCCAGGTGGCAAGCCGGTCCCGCAGGTCGCGGGCCGGACCGGTGAGCGCGTCGGGGTCGAGCCGGCCGAGGACGCCGCGCAGCACGCCCGCGTCGAGCCGGGTGTCCATGTGCACGGCCGTCGGTTCGGCGCCCTCGGCGAGCAGGGCGCGGATGCGGCGGGCCCGGTGCGGCGGGGCGAAGTCGCGGCCCAGCGCCGCCACGTCGGGCCGGCGGTCGTTGGCGCAGGCCGTGGGCCCGGTGACCGCCGTGCGGGGCAGCGGCGCGTACTCGCTGCTCCAGCGGTAGCGCGGCTCCCAGGCGGGCACCGGTTCCTGGCGGCACCGGTCGTCGCGCACCGGTACCAGGCCGGCGACGAGCTGGGTGACCGCGCCCGACCGGTCGGCGACGAGCACGCTGTTGACCGGCTCTACCCAGGCCTGCAGCGCGGTGGCGACGTCGTCGACGGTCCGCGACCGCAGCAGCGGCAGCAGCGCGTCGAAGCCGAGCCGCTGCGCGACACGGCTGGGCGTGCGCAGGCTGAGCGCCTCGCCGGTGTGCCGGTCGTGGTCGATTACCGGCCCCCGGGCCGTCTCGATCACTTCGACGGATTCTGGCTCGCCGTCGCGTACCCCGATGGTCTCGACCCGGCGGCGGGCCGGCGCCCAGCCGTCGGCCTCGCGGACCCAGACCAGGTCGCCCTCGCGGCGCAGCCGCTCGCGGTAGAGGTCCTGGTAGTCGGCCATCGCGTTGGTCACGGCCCAGGCCACGTCGCCGGCGTGGCCGAAGTGGGGCAGGCCCGGCACGCCGGGGAACGCGAAGCCGAGCACGTCGAACTCGGGGCAGGCGAGGCGCACCTGGTGGTAGACACCGGGCAGTTCGAGGATGCGGTGCGGGTCGCCGGCGACGACCGGGCCACGGCCGGTGGCCGGGTCGGCGGGCGTCACCCAGGCGTTGCTGCCCGAGCCGCCGGGGGGTTCGGCGTCGAACAGGGCGGTGGCCGCAGGCCCGAGCGTGGCGGCGACGTGGGCGCGCCACAGCTTGGTGGGGAAGGTCGAGAACAACACGTGCTGCACCAGGAAGACCCCCAGCGGCGACCAGGGCCGCCACCGGCCGGGGGCGCAGCCGGCCGCCGCGAACTCCGGCGCCGCGGCGGCCCCCTCGGCCAGCCCGTCGTTGACCCCCTGGGCGTACGCGGCGACCCAGCGCCGGGTGGCCGGGTCGAGCCGCGCGTAGCAGCTGCGGGCGGTGTCGTCGAGGCGGGCGCGGCGGGCGAAGCGGTCCCAGCCGACCTCGGCCGGGCCGAGGTGCTCGGCGAGCCGCCCCTCGGAGCGCCACCGCTCCACCTCGACCTGCCAGGCCCGGTCCAGCGCGGCGGCCCGCCCCTGCAGGCGGGCGAGGTCGTCCACGGTCTCGGCCCACAGGTGCGGCACGCCCCAGGCGTCGCGGTGGATGCCGGCGGCCCGCGTCGGTGGTGCGGCCGACTCCCGTAACAGCGTCATTTAGGTTACCCTCCCCTAACTTAGGCTGACCTTACTGGAGGGGTGCGTGAAACGGAACTGGGAAGCCCTGGTGCTCCGCGCGATGGGCGGCCGGACCTTCCGGCTCACGGTGCGGGGGACCGAGTCGGTGGGCGGGCGGTACCAGCGCCTGCACCTCGACGACGGCGGCCTGCTCGCCGAGTGCGGCGTCCACCCCACCATGTGGATCCGGCTGTGGTTCGACGACGACGGTCGGCCCCACCAGCGCGCCTACACCCTCGTCGACCCCGACCCGGCGGCCGGGCGGTTCAGCCTGGAGTTCGCCCTGCACGACGGGTGCGCGGCCCGCTGGGCGGCCGCCGCCCGCGTCGGGGACACCATCGACGCCACCGTGCAGGGCAGCGCGTTCCGGCTGCCCGACCCCGCCCCGCGCCACCTCTACCTGGTCGGCGACGCCGCGTCGCTGCCGGCGGTCAACAGCCTGCTCGACGCCGCCCCCGACCTGCCCGCGACGGTCTGGGTCGAGTACGCCCACGACGACGAGAAGGCGCTGCCGTCCCGGGCCCGCCCCTGCCACGAGGTGGTCTGGGTGCCGCGCCGCGACGGGGGGCGGCACCTGGTCGACACCGTCCGGACGGCCCTGCCCGGCGCCGCCGACGCCCACTACTGGGTGGCCTGCGAGGCGGCCAGCACCCGCGACATCACCCGGCACCTGCGTCGCACCCTGGGAGTCGGCCGGCACCAGCTCACCGCGCTGGCCTACTGGAGCGCCCGGTGACGGCGACGCTGGGCACCCTCGCCCGCCCGCTGCGCACCCGGTGGCTGATCCTCGCGGTGCTCTGCCTCGCCCAGGTCACCGTGGTGCTCGACAACACCGTGCTCACCGTGGCGGTGCCCGTGCTCACCGCCGAACTGGGGGCCAGCACCGCCGACGTGCAGTGGACCATCAACGCGTACGCGCTGGTGCAGTCCGGGCTGCTGATCACCGCCGGTGGGGCCGTCGACCGGTACGGCCGCCGCCGCATGCTGCTCGCCGGCCTCGTCCTGTTCGGACTGGGTTCGCTGCTGGCCGCGCTCGCCGGGTCCACCGGCCAGCTCGTCGCCGCCCGGGCCGGGATGGGCGTCGGCGGGGCCCTGCTGGTCACCTCCACCCTGGCGGTGGCGATGCAGGTCTTCGACGCCACCGAGCGCCCCCGGGCCATCGGCGTGTGGGCGGCGGCGAGCGCGCTGGGCTTCGCGGCCGGGCCGCCCGTCGGCGGCGCCATCCTCGCGCACTTCCCGTGGGAGGCGATCTTCCTGGTCAACATCCCGATCGTGCTGCTCTGCCTGGCGGCGGGCGCGGCCCTGGTGCCGGAGTCCCGGGACCCGGCCGGCGGGCGGTTCGACGTGGGCGGGGTGGCGCTGTCCACCGCCGGCCTCACCGCGGTGGTGTACGCGATCATCGCCGGCCCGGAGCAGGGCTGGCTCTCCGTGCCGGTGCTCGGCGCGGCCGTGGGCGGCGCGCTGCTGCTCGTCGGCTTCGTCCGGTGGGAGCTGCGGGTCGCCCATCCCATGCTGGACATGGACCTGTTCCGCAACCGGCGCTTCGTCGGCGCGATCTCCGGCGTCGTCCTGATCACCTTCGGCGCCACCGGGGCCCTGTTCCTGCTCACCCAGCACCTCCAGTTCGTCCGGGGCTACCCCGCCTGGGAGGCCGGGTTGCGGATGGTGCCGTTCGCGCTGTCCATCGTCGTGCTCAATCTCGCCGGGGTGGCCGCGCGGCTGATCCACCGGCTGGGCACGGCCGCCGCCATCGCCGTCGGCATGACGCTGCTCGCCGGGGGCCTGCTGCTGGTCACCCACGCCCCGTCCGACGGCTACGCCGTGCTGCTGGCCGGGCTGCTCACGATGGGCACCGGCTGCGCCCTGGCCAACCCGGCGATCGTGGAGGCGGTGATGAGCGCGATCCCGCCGGAGAAGGCCGGGGCGGGCGCCGGGGTGGACGGCACGATGACGGAGGTCGGCAGCAGTCTCGGCGTCGCCGTGCTGGGGGCGGTGCTCAACGCCCGGTTCGCCGCGTTGCTGCCCGCCGCGCTGGCCGGTGCCGGCTCGTTCCCCGCCGCGCTCGCCGCCGCCGCGACGGACGCCGAGCGCGGTCAGGTCACCGACGCCTTCCGGGCCGCGTCGGAGGCCGGGCAGACCGTCGGGGCCGTTGCCGTCCTCGCCGGTGGGCTGCTCGCCGCGTGGCTGCTGCGCCGGGCGCAGCGCGCCGGCTGAGGAGGGGCGTCGCGGCGACGGCGAACTGAAAGCAGCTGGAAACTCTTGCGGAGAAAGCTACGTCGGGTCGGGCGGCGCGTCAATGGCGTCCCAGTTTTCGAAGCGCGCTGGGTGCTCGCGCGGTGACCCGCCGCAGTGGAGTGTCCCGGGCTGGCCTGCGACTTTCCGGGGGAGTGTGACCGTTCACGTGGCGGCGGTGTTGCCGATGGGTTTCAAGAATCTTGCCGCAAGGTCTTGCAATCCCTTTCAGGTATGCCGCATCGTTTCGCTACCCGGACGGCCGTCCACACGCGTCAGTGCCTCTTCGACCCCGGAAGAAGGTTCCCCCTGTCATGGAATCCGTAGGGCCACACCCCCGTGGCCGCGCCGGTCGCCTGCTGCTCGCCGCCGCGATCGTCGCGGCCGGCGCGACACCGGCGATCGTCGCTGCCACCACCACCGCCACCCCCGCCCGTGCCGCCGTCGCCCTCAACGACAGCGAGGTGACGGCGAACCTGTGGGAGTGGAACTGGAACTCCGTCTCCGCCGCCTGCACCAACCACCTCGGCCCCGCCGGCTACGGCGCGGTCCAGGTCGCGCCGCCCCAGGAGTCGGTCAGCCTGCCCAACAGCGCCGACGGCGTGCACCCCTGGTACGAGGTGTACCAGCCGGTGTCGTACAAGCTGGAGAGTCGCTTCGGCAACCGCGCGCAGTTCGCGGCCATGGTCACCGCCTGCCACAACGCCGGCGTGCGCGTGTACGTCGACGCGGTCGTCAACCACATGGCCGGTGCGAACAACCCGGAGTCCGTCGTCGGCTACGCCGGCACCGACTTCTCCGGCCCCGGCTACAGCTTTCCCGCGGTGCCCTACGGCACCGGCGACTTCCACCGGCCGGGCGACAACTGTCCGACCAACGGCACCATCAACGACTGGAACAACGAGGCCCAGGTCACCAGCTGCGAGCTGTTGTCCCTGACGGACCTGTACACCGAGAAGGACAGCGTCCGCACCAAGATCGCCGCCTTCCTCAACGACATGATCGGCCTCGGCGTCGACGGGTTCCGGGTGGACGCCGTCAAGCACGTCAAGAAGGAGGACTTCGCGGCGATCCTCGGCAAGCTGAACAACACCGTCGCCGAGAACAAGCGCCCGTACGTCGCCCAGGAGATCTTCGACGGCGCGAGCAACGACGCCCTCAAGGCGCGGGCCTTCATCGGCAACGGCGACGTGCTCGACTTCGCGTACGCCAAGGGCCTGAGGTCCGCCTTCCAGGGCTCGATCTCCACGCTCGCCAACGTCGGCAGCTGGAACCTCGACGCGCCCAGCGCCAACGTCTTCGCCATGGTCACCAACCACGACCTGGAGCGCGACGGGGTCGTGCTGTCCTACAAGAACGGCAGCGACTACACCCTGGCCAACTACTTCGCCCTGGCCTACCCGCACGGCAAGCCGTCGGTCTACGACAGCTTCTCCTGGTCCAACCGCAACCAGTCCCCGCCGGCCGACGGCAACGGCTACGTCACCGACACCGTCTGCGGCGGCTCCTGGAACTGCCTGACCCAGTCCACCGGCATCAAGGGCATGGTCGGCTGGGCCAACGCCGCACGGTCGGTCAAGACCGTCTCGGACTTCACGGCGGTGAACAGCAACGTCATCGGCTTCCACCGCGGCGACCGCGCCTGGATCGGCATCAACGACTCCGGCAGCGCCGCGACCGCCACGTTCACCACCGGCCTCGCCGACGGCCAGTACTGCGACGTCGTCTCCGGCCCCGCCACCGCGTCCGGCTGCGCCGGCGCCACGGTGACCGTCTCCGGCGGCCGGGCGTCGGTGACGATCCCGGCCAACAACGCGGTCGCGATCCACGTGGCCGCCCGCCCCGGCGCGACCCCGTCGCCGACGGCCAGCCCCACGGTGTCCCCGACCGCGTCGCCGACGGCCACCCCGACCAGCAACCCGACCGACAAGATCGCCACGACCTTCACCGTCGGCGCGACCCCGGCCGCCGGCCAGGACGTCTACGTGGTGGGCAGCGTCGCCGAGCTGGGCTCGTGGGCCCCGGCCAGCGCCGTCAAGCTGACCGCGCAGGGCGGCGGCACCTACCGGGCCGTGGTCGACCTGCCCCGGTCCACGGCGGTGGAGTACAAGTTCGTCAAGAAGACCGCCGCCGGCGCGGTCACCTGGGAGTCCGGTGCGAACCGGACGTTCACCACCCCCGCCAGCGGCACCTACGCGGTCACCGAGACGTTCCGCGGCGACACCGTCACGAGCGGGCAGATCGCCACCTCGTTCGACGCCACCGTCACGACCAGCTACGGCCAGAACGTCTACGTCGTCGGCAACGTCGCGGCCCTCGGCGGGTGGAACCCGGCCAACGCCGTGGCGCTCTCCTCGGCCACCTACCCGGTCTGGCGGGCGACGGTCGACCTGCCCCCGAACACCGCCGTCGAGTACAAGTACGTGAAGAAGAACCCCGACGGCACCGTGACCTGGGAGTCCGGCGGCAACCGCACGTTCACCACCCCGGCCAGCGGCACCCGGACCAACACCGACACCTGGAGGTAGCCGCCGCGCACGCGGCGACGCGGGTGGCCGGCCCCGACACCGACGGGGGCCGGCCACCCGTCCGCGTACGTGCCCCGGGTGTCGCGGGTGGACGGGCGACGTGCGCGGCCGTCGATGGGGTGGCTAAGCTGCCCTGACCTGACCGTCCGTCACGGTGTCGTCTACCGAGGAGTCACATGGCGACCGCATCGACCACCTGCCGGCGACACGTCGAGGGGTTCGGCGAGGTGCTCATCCGCCCCGTCGAGCCGGCCCGCGACGTCGACGTGCTCCACGACTGGGTCACCCGGGAGCGGTCGCGGTTCTGGGGCATGCGTGAGGCCAGCCGCGAGCGGGTGCGCGAGATCTACGAGTACCTCGACTCGCTCGCCACCCACCACGCCTACCTCGTGCACCGCGACGGCCGGCCGGCGGCGCTGTTCCAGACGTACGAGCCGGCGGCCGACCCGGTCGGCGAGTGCTACGACGTGCGCCCCGGCGACTTCGGCGTCCACCTGCTGATCGGCCCGCCGGACGGCGGCGTCGAGCCCGGCTTCACCGGAGCGGTCCTCGACGCGTTCCTCGCCTTCGTGCTGGCCGACCCGGGCCGGCTGCGCATCGTCGCCGAGCCGGACGCGCGCAACGACAAGGCGGTCGCCCGGCTGGTCCGCGCCGGGTTCGTGCCCGGGCCGCAGATCGACCTGCCGGAGAAGCGGGCCCAGCTGCTCTTCCTGGACCGGTCGGTCTTCCTCGACCGGGTGGCCGCCCGGGGCTGAGCCGGCGGCCGGTCGCCCGGTGGAGGGACGGCCGCCCACCCCCGTGCGTGACTGTGTAAGGGTAGGCTAACCTGACCGGTGTCCGATGATCGACGCCGGGTGCCGTGGGACGGGACCCCGCCGGAGCCCGAGAGGCGCCATGACCCAGACCCTGCCCATCGCGCCGTGGCGGCTGTTCGACGTCGAGGTCCGCGCCGTGCGGCGGCTCAGCCCGTCGTTCGTCCGCGTCACCTTCACCGGCGCCGACCTCGACCGGTTCGCCGACAACGGCTACGACCAGCGGATCAAGCTGGCGCTGCCGCTGCCCGGGCAGGCCGGGGTGAACCTCCCCGAGGGCCCCGACTGGTACGCCCGCTACCGGGCCCTGCCCGAGCACCTGCGCAACCCGGTCCGCACGTACACCGTCCGGGCCGCCCGCCCGGACCTGGCCGAGGTGGACGTCGACCTCGTCCTGCACGGCGACGGCGGCCCCGCCACCCGGTGGGCCCGCCGGGTGTGCCCCGGTGACCGGGCGGCCCTGCTCGGCCCCGACGCCGGCTTCGACGGCGAGCACGGCGGCATCGAGTTCCGGCCGCCGCCGGCAGGCCGGCTGCTGCTGGCCGGCGACGAGACCGCCGTGCCGGCGATCACCGCCATCCTGGAGCGGCTCCCGGCCGACGCCCGGGGACAGGCGCTGCTGGAGGTGCCCGAGCCCGCCGACACGCTCGGCGTCGCCGCGCCGCCCGGCATGCGGGTCACCTGGCTGCCCCGCGCCGGCGGGCGGCACGGCAGCCGTCTCGTGCCCGCCGTCGCGGCGGCCGACCTGCTCTGCGGCCCCACGCCGGGCGCCGGCCCGGTCGCCGACGTCGACGTCGACCGGGAACTGCTCTGGGAGGTGCCGACCCCGGCGACGCCGGTGCCGCTGTACGCGTGGCTGGCGGGGGAGGCCGGCGTCATCCGTACGCTGCGCCGGCACCTGGTGGCGGAGCGGGGGCTGGACCGGCGGGCGGTGGCCTTCATGGGGTACTGGCGGCTGGGCCGGGCCGACCCCGCCTGAGCCGCCGCCGGTGCGTCTGCGCCCGGCGGCGGCCCGGTGCGGCCCGCTCCCTCAGCAGCGGCTGATCGACGAGTTGTTCAACGTGACGTTGCTGATGGTCAGGTTGTCCACGCACGGGTTCTCCACGATCCGGCTGTTGACCAGCGTGAAGTTGCGCAGCGTGATGTCACGGGTGCCGGGGAACTCGGTGCGCTCGGCGAGCCGCACCTCGCCGCCGCCGCTGATCGTGCCGCCGCCGGAGGCGATGTTCACGCCGTAGCAGTTCTCGATCAGGATGGCGTTGTTGCCGGTGTTGGCGATGTCGACCCGGTCGATCGTCGCCCCGCCGGACTCGGAGACGCAGAAGATCCCCCGGCCGCCGCCGCGGGCGCGGACCGTGCCCACCCGGACGTTGGTCGGATAGCTGTCGCCGACGCGGCCGTTGCGGTTGGCCATCCGGAACGCCGCGTACCCGGTGCCGGTGCCGGCGTTCTCCGCGTCGACGGTGGTGACGGTGGCGTTGATGGTCTGGTTGAGCAGCAGCCCCGACTCGCCGACGTTGCGGGCGGTGACGGTGCCGACGGTCAGGCCGTCGACGCCGTAGGTCTCGACGGCGTGCGAGCTGGCCCCGGAGACGTAGACGTTGTCGATGCGTACGTTGCGCGTCCACTGGCTGGTGTCGCCGCGGTTGTCGATGCGCACACCCAGCCCGGCGGTCAGCCGCATGTCGATCTGCCCGAGGACCACGTTGGTGACGTTGCGCAGGAAGATCCCGTACAGCGGGCTGCCCGTGACGGTGAGGTGCTGCACCTCCACCTGTGTGGTCCCCCGGGAGTAGATGGGCGCCTGGTCGCCGGAGCCGGTGCCAGTCACGTTGATCGTGCCGCACACGTCGATGGTGGTGTAGCTGGGCAGCGAGATCCGGGAGCCGGCGCTCATCGAGCCGGAGCCGCGCACCACCACCCGCTGCTTGCTGGTGCGCCCGGCGGTCAGGCTGTTCACGGCGGCCTGCACGGCGGCGCGCATGTCGGTGCCGGTGTGGACCGTGCTGCCGCCGTTGCGGACCGTCCAGGTGCCGCCGCCGAGCACCGCCTCGGCCTGGAACGAGCCCGACCCGCAGTCGGCGGCGGCACCGACCCGGACGAGCTGCCACTGCTGGTTGGCCCCGCCCAGGTCCTGGTACTGCGAGATCATGCCCCCGTCGGCGGTGGACCAGCCCCACACGTCGAGGGCCTTGCCGCTGTGCCGGTTGACGAACCGGACGTATCCGCCGGCGGAGTCGGCGAGCCCGAAGTGCTGCCGGGTGTTGCCGCTGACCGCCGGGTTCTGCACGAGCGGGGTGCCGTCGACGGCGTTGGGCAGTTCGAGGACCTTGCCGCTGTGCGCGGAGCGGATCTGGTAGTAGCCGCCGCCCACGTCGACGAAGCGCCACTGCTGCACGGCGAGGTCGTTGCGGGCGTACTGGTTGACCGGCGCGCCGTCGGCGGTGGACCAGTCGTACAGGTCCATGGCCTTGCCGCTGTGCCGGTTCACGAAGACGTACGTCGCGCCGGTGTCGACGGTGGCGGCGGAGGCGGCCTGCGGGGCGACCGCCACGGCCGCGCCGACCAGGGCGAGCGCGGTGGCGACCGGCAGGCCGAACCGCCGGGCGCGGGGGCGTCGACGGGGGACGGGGAGTCTCATCGGTGCTCCTTGGGTGCGGTGGCGTCGGACCGGCCGCGCCCGGAAGCCGGTGGGCCGGCGGGACGGATCGGCAAGCGCTTTCCGAGCAGCGACCATCATCGATGCTTTCGTTCGCCTTCCGCCGTGTCAAGGCGTCGCCCGTCGCGTCGCCCACCGGCTGCCCGTCGCCGTGGTCAGTCGTCCGCGACCGCCACCGGCTCGCCGCCCACGCACCGCACCTTCAGCTCGTGCTCCCCGCCCGGCCCGACGAAGGTGACCTCGACGTCGTCGTCCGGCCCCCGGTCGACGTCGGCGACCCGGTGGTCCTGCGCGGGGGCCCAGGAGACCAGGCGTACCCCGCCCGGCCCGCACTCGGCCACGGCCGTGCCGCCGGCGGTCGCGAAGGCCCGCCGGGCACCGGGGCCGGCCGGCCCCGTGGGCTCGCCGACGCCGGGGGAGGAGGTGCCGGAAGCCGTGGGCGCCGGCGCGGCCAGCGCCCGCTCGACCTCCTCCTGGCTGCGCACCCCGCCCGGGGTGCCGGTGATGCTCTCCCCGACCAGCCGGATGGCGGCCACCCCGACCAGCGTGGCGAGCACGGCGGTGGCCAGCCATCCCGCGACCGCGAGTAACGAACGACGACGCATTCTCCGACTATCCCCGATCGAGGGTTGACCGTGGCATGGGACGACGCTAAGGGAGGGTTAAGAGCCGGGCCGGCGCCGGCCGGTGCGACTAGCCTCGTCGTGTGCCCCGCCTGCTGCTGATCGAGGACGACCTGACCATCCGCACGCCGCTGGTGCGGGCGCTGCGGGACCGGGGCCACGCCGTGGCCGCCGCGTCGACCGCGATGGACGGGCTGCGCGACGCCCTGGACAACCGGCCGGACCTGGTCGTGCTCGACCTGGGCCTGCCCGACCTGGACGGGCGGGAGCTGCTGCGGATGCTGCGGGCGGTCAGCGCGGTGCCCGTCATCGTGGCCACCGCCCGCGACGACGAGACCGAGATCGTCCGGGTCCTCGACGCGGGCGCCGACGACTACGTCGTGAAGCCGTTCACCGCCGCCCAGCTCGACGCGCGGGTCCGCGCGGTGCTGAGGCGTGGCGCGGGCACCGGGGCGGACGATCCGACGCTCGTGGTGGGCGGCCTGCGCGTCGACCCGCGCGCCCGCCAGGTGACCCTCGACGGCGTCGCGGTCGAGCTGACCCCGCGCGAGTTCGACCTGCTGCACCACCTCGCCGCCCGCCCCGGCGAGGTGGTCACCAAGCGGGAGCTGCTCACCGAGGTCTGGCAGATCCCCTACGGCGGCGCGGACAAGACCGTCGACGTGCACCTGTCGTGGCTGCGCCGCAAGCTGGGCGAGAACGCCCAGCAGCCCCGCTACCTGCACACCGTGCGGGGCGTGGGCGTGCGGCTGGAGCCGCCGGGCGGCGCGGCGTGAGGGCCCGCCTGGCGCTGCTGGCCGCCGCCGTCAGTGTGCTCACCCTCGTGGCGTTCCTCGTGCCGCTGGCGCTGCTGGTGCGCGCCGTCGCCGAGGACCGGGCCACCGTCCGGGCCACCGCCGACGCGCAGAGCCTGGTGCCCGTGGTGGGCACCGCCGACGCCGAGACCATCCGGCTGACCGTCGAGCAGCTCGCCGCCGAGTCCGGCCGCCCGGTCAGCGTCTACCTTCCCGGCGACACCGTGCTCGGCACGCCCGTCCCGCGTACCCCCGCGGTGGCCCTGGCCGAACGCGGGCAGAGCCTCACCGCGGAGTCCGACGCGGGACGCGAGGTGGTGATCGCCGTGCAGGGTCGGCCGGACGGCACCGGGGTGATCCGCACGGTCGTGCCCCGCGCCGAGCTGACGGCCGGGGTGACCCGGGCCTGGCTCGTGCTGGCCCTGCTCGGCGTGCTGCTGGTGCTGGTGGGGCTGGCCGTGGCCGACCGGCTGGCCCGCACCCTGGTCCGGCCGATCACCGAGCTGTCGGCGGTGTCGCACCGGCTCGCCAACGCCGAGCTGGACGCGCGGGTCACCCCCGCCGGCCCGGCCGAGCTGCGCGAGGTGGCCGGCGCGCTCAACCACCTGGCCGGCCGCATCCAGGTGCTCCTGGCGCAGGAACGCGAGCAGGTGGCCGACCTGTCCCACCGGCTGCGCACCCCGCTCACGGCCCTGCGGTTGGAGGCCGAGTCGCTGCCCGACCCGCAGGACGCGGCCCGGATCGCCGCCGCGGCGGACGCGTTGGAGCGGGCGGTGACCGGCCTGATCCGTCAGGCCCGCCGCGACCGGTCACCGGCTGCCGCCCCGGCGGGCTGCGACGCGGCCGCCGTGGTGGCCGACCGGGTGGCGTTCTGGTCGGTGCTGGCCGAGGACACCGGACGGGAGGTCCACCGTGACCTGGCCGGCGGGCCGCTGCCGGTCGGGGTGCCCGCCGACGAGCTGGCCGCCGCGGTCGACGCGCTGCTCGGCAACGTCTTCGCGCACACCCCCGACGGCACCGCGTTCACCGTCCGGCTCGCCCGGCGGGACGGGCGGGTGCTGCTCGCGGTGGCTGATTCCGGCCCCGGCATGCCCGCCGCCACCGTGGCCCGGGGCGCGAGCCCGGCCGGGTCCACCGGTCTCGGCCTGGACATCGCCCGCCGGGCGGCGGAGGCCGCCGGGGGCCGGCTGGAGCTGCGCACCGCCCGCGGCGGCGGGGCGGAGGTGCGGCTCTGGCTCGGTCCGCCGTCGTCGGGCTCCTAGCGCCGGCACGGCCTTAACCGGGCCTTAGTGTCGGTGCAGCGCGCCGCTATCCCGCCGGGACCGATCCTTCTAGGCAGGAACACGAGGAAAGGTGCCCGAGATGAAGCGCAACTCCCTGATCATGGCGTCCCTGGGCGGCGCGGCGATGCTGGCGGCGGCCGGGGTGGCCGTCGGCGTCACCGCCGCCGACGACCGGGTGGCTCGCACCACGCTGACCGCCGCCACCGCCGCCCCGGCGGCCACCACCCCGGACGACGGCGCGAGCGGCACCCCGACCGGCGCTCCCACGGCCACCGGCGTGCCGTCGGCCACCAGTGCCCCGGCGGACACCGGTGCCCCGGCAGGCAAGGTCGACCAGCAGCGGGCCGGCGAGATCGCCCTCGCGCGGGCCGGCGGCGGGCGGATCGTCGAGATCGAGGCCGACGACGAGAACGGCCGGGCGGTGTGGAGCATCGAGATCGTCGACGGGCAGACCGAACACGAGATCGACGTCGACCGCAACGACGGCACCGTGGTCGAGGCCGAGAAGGAGCCGGTGGACGGCGACGATCACCACGACGCGGACGACCGCGACGACGATGACGACCGCGACGACGACTGAGCCGGACGGCGGGCCGAACGCCCGTACGTCACCATGAGACACGAGCGGGCCGCCGTCCGGCTCAG
>NZ_JAHWGR010000047.1:0-51571 GCF_020873825.1 Micromonospora sp. DH13 | reverse complement strand
GTCATCGTCGGCCTCGACGATGACGCAAACCTCTTGATCACCGAGTTGCGGCGGGCCCGGCCCGGCCGCGGGTGCCGGTCAGGACGCCGGAGGGGGCGGGCGTGCGGCCTTACACGCCGAGGGCGGCGGCGATCTCCGTGCGGAGGGCCGCCAGCGCCGTCGCCGCGCGGCTGCGGGCCGCCGGCACGTCGCCGTCCGCGATCGGCTCCACCACCTCCAGGTACGCCTTCAGCTTCGGCTCGGTGCCCGACGGGCGGATCACCACCCGGGCCGCCTCGTTGCGCAGGATCACCACGTCCGCCTCGGGGAGCAGGTCCCGCGCCTCGGTCACCGGCTGCCCGAGCAGCGTCGTCGGGGTGGCCGCCCGCACCCGGGCCATCGTGTCGGCGATGATCCGCAGGTCGTCGACCCGCACCGAGAGCTGGTCGGTGTGGTGCACGCCGAACTCGGCGGCCAGCTCGTCGAGCCGGTCGGTGAGGGTGCGCCCCTGCGCCTTGAGCCCGGCGGCCAGCTCGGCGACGGTCAGCGCGGCGGTGATGCCGTCCTTGTCGCGTACGTGGTCCGGGGCGACGCAGTAGCCCAGCGCCTCCTCGTAGCCGTAGACGAGCGGCGCGGAACCGCCGCCGGCCCGGACGATCCACTTGAACCCGGTGAGCGTCTCGTCGTACGGCAGGCCCCGGGCGGCGCACATGGCCCGCAGCAGGGACGACGACACGATGGTGGTGGCGTAGAGACCCTGCACGCCCCGGCGCATGAGGTGGTCGGCGAGCAGCGCGCCCACCTCGTCGCCGCGCAGCATCCGCCAGCCGCCGCCCCCGTTCGCGCCCGCGGGGCCGGCAACGGTCGCCGGGCCGGCAGCGCCCGCCGCACCCCCGTCGCGGACGGCGACCGCGCAGCGGTCCGCGTCGGGGTCGTTGGCGATGGCCAGGTCGGCGTCGGTGCGCCGGGCGAGGCCGACGAGGCGGTCGATCGCCCCCGGCTCCTCCGGGTTGGGGAAGCTGACGGTGGGGAAGTCCGGGTCCGGCACCGCCTGGTCGGGCACCACGCCGGGGATGCCGAAGCCGGCGCGGGCGAAGGCGGCGGTCAGCACGGCCGCGCCGACGCCGTGCAGCGGCGTGTAGGCCACCTTCAGCCGCCGGGCCCCCGCCGGCTCGACCACGGCGGCGGCCCGGTCGACGTACGAGACGACGAGGTCGTCGCCGACGACCTGACCGGCCGGGCCCAGCGGCACGTCGGCGAGGGGACCGACCGCCCGGATGGCGGCCTCGATGCCGGTGTCGGCGGGCGCCACGATCTGCGCCCCCGCGCCCAGCTCGCCGCCGAGCTGCGCGCCGAGGTAGACCTTGTAGCCGTTGTCCTGCGGCGGGTTGTGGCTGGCGGTCACCATCACGCCGGCCGCCGCGTCGAGCTGCCGCACCGCGTACGCGAGCACGGGGGTGGGCAGCGGGCGGGGCAGCAGCAGGGCGGCGCGGCCCGCGCCGGTGGCGACCTGGGCGGTGCGCTCGGCGAACTCCCGCGAGCCGTGCCGGGCGTCGTACCCGATGACCAGCGGGCCGGTGGCGTCCTGGGCGGCGAGCCAGGCGACGAGCCCGGCGGCGGCCTGGGTGACGACGGCGAGGTTCATCCCGTTGGGGCCGGCGCGCAGCGGGCCGCGCAGCCCGGCGGTGCCGAAGGTCAGCGGCCCGGCGAACCGGTCGGCCAGCTCGGGCGCGCTCGCCGGCAGCCCGTCGAGCACGGCCTGCAGCTCGTCGCGGCTGGCCGGGTCGGGGTCGTCGTCAAGCCACCGCCGGGCCTGGTCGCGAAGGTCGTCGAGCCCGCGTGCGTCGTCGCGGTCGCGGGTCTCGTCAAGGTCAGTGGGTTCCGCCGCCATGGCTCTTGATAGCACGGCGGCGGATCACCACGTCGCGTCGGCCCGGCCGGGCCGGTGTCGGGTCGCCCCGTCGGGGTCAGTTGCTGCCGCCGCCGAGCTTGAACGAGGCCACCATCTGGTCGAAGATCGGCTTGCTCTCGGCGAACCGGGCGTCGGTCGAGGAGAGGTAGAACGAGTAGACCTTGCCCTCGTGCACCACCCCGCGCCACACCCCGTGCCGCTTGCTGTCGCCCTCGCCGCACGTGTATTCGAACTCCGCCGCCGCCTTGCCGTCGAGCTCCTGCTCGGTCATCGACACCTGGTTGTACGGCTTCTGGCAGGAGGCCGACCGGCTGCGCAGGCCGTTCGCGGCGGACTCGGCCCAGCGCATCGACGAGGTGCTCCACCGTTCGGAGAGGATGCGCACCTTACGACCGTTGTCCTCCGGGTCGACGTAGTCGACCCACACGGCCCCGTCGGCGCTGCGGCGCTCCCAGCCCTTCGGCACCTGCACGGTGACGCCCTTGGCCGACTGCTCCTGCATCTCCACCCCGGGACCGGCGGGCGCACCCGCGCTCGGCTGCCCCTGCGGGGTGGCCGGCGACTCCGGGTCGTCGCCGCCGGTGAAGGCGAACACGGCGACCAGCAGCAGCACGGCGAGGCCGCCGGCCGCGGCGAGCTGCGCCTTGCGCGGCCAGCCCTTGACGGTGGCGACGAGGCGGCCGGCTGCTCCGCCGCCGGTGGCCGGGGCGGGCGCGCCGGCGGCCGGGGCGGTCCACGGCTGGCCGGTGCCGGGCACCGACCACTGGCCGCCGCCGTACGCGCCGCCGCCGACGCGCTGGGTGGCGTCGGGGGAGCCGCCGAAGCCGGGGACCGGCTGGGTGGCGTCGGGCTGGCTGCCGTAGGTGACCCGCTGCGTCGCGTCCGGTCGGGGCCCGAACGGCACCTGCTGGGTGGCGTCCGGCGAGCCGCCGCGGAAGCCGGGCACCTGCTGCGTCGCGTCGGCCGCACCCCCGCCGAAGCCGGAGACCCGTTGCGTCGCGTCGGGCGAGGCGCCGAGGCCGGAGACCCGTTGCGTGGCGTCGGGCGAGCCGCCGCCCTGGGGCACGCGCTGGGTGGCGTCGGACGAGCCGCCGTACGTCATCCGCTGGGTGGCCTCCGGCGCGGCGTCCGCGTCGACCCGCTGGGTCGCCGCAGGCGGGCCGCCGTACGTGCGGCCGGCCGGCGGCGGGGGCGGCGCGGGCATCGCCCCGGTGGGGGTGTGCAGCGGGCCGGCGAGGGCGTCGGCGCTGGTGTCGTCCAGCGCGGCGGCGCTCGCGGCGGCGGCGGTCTTCTTCTTGTTCTTGCCCTTCTCGCCCCGGCGCAGCGCGGCCAGCCGGTCGGTCAGCGACTCGCCGGGGGCGAGCATCGCCCGGCCGCCGATCTGCCCGCTGGGCTTCGGCTCCTCGGCGGGCGGCGGCGTGACGACGGGCGGGCGCGGCTTGACCGGCACCACCGCGTACGGGTCGGTGACCGAGTTGACGGCGGTGGCGGTGCTGGTCAGCGGGCCGGCGAGCAGCTCGCGCAGCATCGCGCGGGCGGTGTGCACGTCGAGGCGGCGGGCCGGGTCCTTCTCCAGCAGCCCCATCAGCACCCGGGTCAGCGGGCCGCTGCGCTGCGGTGTGGCCGGCGGGTCCTCGACCACGGCGTGCATGGTCTCGATCGGGTCGCCCTTGTCGAACGGGGGCCGGCCCTCCACCGCCGTGTAGAGGGTCACGCCGAGGGAGAACAGGTCGCTCGGCGGGCCGAAATCCTGACCCATGGCCCGCTCCGGCGAGATGAAGTGCGGCGAGCCGAGCACCATCCCCGGCGTGGTGAGCTGCACGTCGGTGGGGAGCTTGGCCACGCCGAAGTCGGTGAGCACGCACCGGCCGTCGGTGCAGATCAGCACGTTGGCCGGCTTGACGTCGCGGTGCAGCACCCCGATCGCGTGGGCCACCTCCAGCGCGCCGAGCAGGGCGATGCCGATCTTGGCGACCGCGCGGGGGGCCACGGGCCCGTCCTCGATCACCATGTCGGCGAGGCTGCGGGCGTCCAGCAGCTCCATCACGATCCAGGGGCGGCCACCCTCGGTGACCACGTCGTACACCTGGACGACGGCCGGGTGCTGGATGGCCGCCGCCGCGCGGGCCTCGCGCAGCGTGCGTTCGTACATGGCGTCGCGGTCGCTCGGGGCCAGGCCCGGCGGGAGGACGACCTCCTTCACCGCCACGTCGCGCCGCAACAGGGTGTCTGTGGCACGCCAGACCGTGCCCATGCCGCCGTTGCCCACCGCGGACCGGAGGGAGTATCGGTCACCGATGGTGGTGCCGGCTGCCGCACGTCCGTGGGGTGGGCTGACTGGTCCGCCGCTCCACGTCGGGATCTGAGTCACAGAAAAGCCACCGGGGGAAATCGAGGGGGCTGGGACACAACACCCCTATCTTGCTGGTTCCGACGCCCGATGCGAAACCCGACGCGACGGACGTTTACCGAACCGGACCCTACGTGGCCAGGCGTTCACCCTCGGGGGCGCCGGGAAAGACAGGGGTCCGGTGTGCGGAATCCCTCACCCTCCGGCGCGGCGGCACGTCCTACCATCCGGGGATGAGCGAACCGCGGTCGAGCGAGTCCGGCTTCCCGATCAAGGGTGTCTACACCCAGGCGGACCTGCCGGAGGACCTGCCCGACCGGCTGGGCGGGCCGGGGGAGTTCCCGTACACCCGTGGGGTCTACTCCACCATGTACACCTCCCGACCGTGGACGATGCGACAGTACGCCGGCTTCGGCACCGCCACCGAGAGCAACGCGCGCTACCACCAGCTCCTGCGCGCCGGCACCATGGGCCTGTCCGTCGCGTTCGACCTGCCCACCCAGATGGGGTACGACTCGGACGACCCGATCGCCCACGGCGAGGTCGGCAAGGTCGGCGTCGCGATCGACTCGATCGAGGACATGCGGCTGCTGTTCGACGGCATCCCGCTGGACAAGGTGTCCACCTCGATGACGATCAACGCGCCCGGGTCGGTGCTGCTGCTGCTCTACCAGCTCGTCGCCGAGGAGGCCGGGGTGCCGGGCGCGGCGCTCAACGGCACCATCCAGAACGACATCCTGAAGGAGTACATCGCCCGGGGGACGTACATCTTCCCGCCGAAGCCGTCGCTGCGGCTGGTCGCCGACACGTTCGCCTACTGCCGGGCGGAGGTGCCGAAGTGGAACACGATCTCCATCTCCGGCTACCACATGGCCGAGGCCGGCGCGACGCCCGCGCAGGAGATCGCGTTCACCCTGGCCAACGGCGTCGAGTACGTCCGGGCGGCGCTCGCCGCCGGGCTGGCCGTGGACGACTTCGCGCCCCGGCTGTCGTTCTTCTTCGTCGCCCGCACCACCCTGCTGGAGGAGGTCGCGAAGTTCCGCGCCGCCCGGCGGATCTGGGCCCGGCTCATGCGCGACGAGTTCGGCGCGAAGAACCCGAAGTCGATGATGCTGCGCTTCCACACCCAGACGGCGGGCGTGCAGCTCACCGCCCAGCAGCCCGAGGTGAACCTGGTCCGGGTGGCGATCCAGGGGCTGGGCGCGGTGCTCGGTGGCACCCAGTCGCTGCACACGAACAGCTTCGACGAGGCCATCGCGCTGCCCACCGAGAAGGCTGCCCGGCTGGCGCTGCGCACCCAGCAGGTCCTCGCGTACGAGACGGACCTGACCGCCACCGTCGACCCGTTCGCCGGGTCGTACGTGGTGGAGGCGATGACCGCCGAGATCGAGGCGGCGGTGGTGGAGCTGATGGAGCGGGTGGCCGACCACGGTTCGGTGGTCGACGCCATCGAGGCGGGCTTCCAGAAGCGGGAGATCGAGCAGTCGGCGTACCAGATGGCCCAGGAGATCGACTCGGGCGAGCGGGTGGTGGTGGGCCTCAACCGGTTCACGGTCGACACCGACGAGCCGTACGAGCCGCTGCGGGTGGACCCGACGATCGAGGCGGCCCAGGCCGAGCGGCTGGCGAAGCTGCGGGTCGAGCGGGACAACGCCGCCGTCGAGCGGGCGCTGGGCGAGCTGCGCGCCGCCGCCGAGGGCACGGCGAACGTGCTGCACCCGATGAAGGAGGCGCTGCGGTCCCGGGCCACCGTCGGCGAGGTCTGCGGCACCCTGCGCCAGGTCTGGGGCACGTACCGCCCCAGCGACAGGTTCTGACCCACCCCTGATCCGTCGGTTGAGGGGTCGCGAAGCGTAACCGGGCGGGGCTAGGGTCGCCGGTGTGAGCCCAGCCGGGGCGGCCCGGTGTGTGCCACCCGGGGCAGTGGGTAACCCGTCCGGGTGAACGGGACGGACAGCGTGTGCGGGAGCATGCCGACCCGTCGTGTCACCGTCGGGAGTCGTCCGGCCGCCGAGTGCGGTCGGTTAATTGTCTGAGCGGCGGTTAGCCGAAGCGACTAATGCGACAATTCGGTAGCGACGGCCCCGGATCGAGGGTGATTTCGTGACCGCCGAATCGGTTACGGGTTGTAGGAGGTGTGGGGCAGATGACGGCGTTCAACCGCGATCTACCTGCTGTCCCGCAGATTATGGAGCCCTCCCACCAGGGCTTTCGTGACGCTGCGCGGTCCGATCACTACGGGAATGATGTTGCACAGAGTCACCGTCGAAGGTCTAGGCTGGCGGCTGTCATCCCCGAAGATCCATCCATTCCTAGTGATCGAGATTTCGACGTGACGAGTGCGTTGACGCTGCCGAACGGCAGCCACCTGGCGTCGTCGGCCTGGCCGGAGTCGCCGTCCGGGTCGCAGCCTTTGCCCTTCGAGCTCGACCATCTGCTCGCCCTCCGGGTGCCCGGCCTCATCGCCACCCGCCGGCACATCCACTCCCACCCGGAGCTCTCCGGCGAGGAGTTCGAGACAGCGGCCCTGATCGCCCGCGAGCTGTCCCTCGCCGGGCTGCGGCCCCGCCTGCTGCCGAAGGGCAACGGGGTCATCTGCGACATCGACGGCCGCCCCGACGGCCCGGTGGTCGCGCTGCGCGCCGACATCGACGCGCTGCCGCTGACCGACGTCAAGGACGTGCCCTACCGGTCCACGAAGGACGGCGTCTGCCACGCCTGCGGCCACGACGTGCACACCACGGTGCTGCTCGGCGTCGGCATGCTGCTGGCCCAGCTCGCCGACCTCGGCGAACTGGACGGCCGGGTCCGGCTGATCTTCCAGCCGGCGGAGGAGATCCTGCCCTGCGGCTCGCTGGAGGTCATCGAGGCCGGCGGCCTCGACGACGTCGTGCAGATCTTCGCGCTGCACTGCGACCCCAACCAGCCCGTCGGCAAGGTCGGCCTGCGGGTCGGCCCGATCACCGCCGCCGCCGACAACGTCACCGTGCGGCTCACCGGACCGGGCGGGCACACCGCCCGCCCGCACCTGACCGTCGACCTGGTCGACGCGCTCGGCCGGCTGGTCACCGAGGTGCCCGCCCTGGTCAGCCGCCGGGTGCCGGCCAACAGCGGGCTGCTGCTGGTGTTCGGCCACGCCTCGGCCGGCACCCGGTACAACGTGATCCCGTCCGAGGCGACCGCGTCCGGCACCCTGCGGGTGATGGACCGCAACACCTGGGACGAGGCCCCCAAGATCGTCGCTCAGGTGGTGCGGGACGTCATCGCCCCCACCGGCGCCACCGTCGACCTGGAATACCTGCGCGGCCGGCCCCCGGTCACCAACGACGCCCGGGCGATCCAGGTGCTGACGGCGGCGACCCACGCCGCGCTCGGCCCGGACGGGGTCGCCGAGACCCCGCAGAGCATGGGCGGCGAGGACTTCAGCTGGTATCTGGAGCACGTCCCCGGCGCGCTGGCCCGCCTCGGCGTCGGCCGGTCCGGCCCGAACGTCGACCTGCACCGGGCCTCGTTCGACGTCGACGAGCGGGCCATCGCGGTCGGCGTCCGGGTCATGGTGCAGACCGCGCTGCGGGCACTGGCGGCGGCGCGCTGACGACCGGCGCCGGCGCCCGCCGCCGGCGCCGCCTCAGCACCGTCACCAGCACGGCCACCGGCACGCCGATGGCCACCGCGAACGGCAGCAGCGCCCCGAGCACCGTGAGCAGCACGCCCAGCGAGGCGACGAACGCCGTCCAGCCGCCGCGCAGACCGACCAGGAAACCGGTGTCGGGCTCCGGGTCCCGGACGTCCGCCTCCGGCCCGACCAGGGTGAGGGTGATGGTGGAGAGCGCCGTCAGGTCGGCCAGGCGGCGCTTCTTCGCCTCCAGCGAGGCGAGGTCGGCCTCCCGGCGGGCCACCTCGCTCTCCAGCGTCACCAGGTCGCCGATCGAGGTGGCCCGCGCCAGCAGCTTGCGACCGCTCTCGACCCGGGCCCGCTGGGTGGCGATCCGCGCGTCGAGGTCGACGGTCTCCTCGGTCACGTCCTCCGTGCGGATCGCCCGCTGCTCCTGCCGGCCGAGCCGCGCCAGCTCCTCCAGCACGGCGGTGAACCGCTCCGCCGGCACCCGCAGCTGCAGCTCCGCCCGGGCGTTGGCGGTCCCCCCGCTGCTGCGCTCGTCGCCGCCGACGAAGCCACCGATGCCGGTGACCGCCGTGACGGCCGACCGGGCGGCGGCGTCCACATCGTCCACCCGTACCCGCATGGTTCCGGTGTAGATGATCGAGCGCTGGTCGACCCGCAGGTCCGGTGACCCGCCGCCCGCGCCCGAGCGCGCCCCACCGGCGTCGGCCCCCTGCTCCGCCTTCGCCCCGCCGGCCGGTGCCTCCTGCTGCGGAGCCACCGCCGCCGAGTCCTCGGCGCCGCCGCTGCCGTCGGCGCTGCACCCGCCGACCGCCAGCAACGCCACCAACCCCACCGCGGTCCACAACCTGCGTCTCGCGTGTCCGTCCATCAACAGCTCCGATCGTCTGCGCCCCCCGTCGGGCGTTACGTCAGACGTGGCGCGGCACCGGGCCGGTTCCGGCAGACTGCGCTCTGAGACATCACGATTAGGTCAATCGAGGAGTCACGATGCAGCTCACCAAGTACGCCCACTCCTGCCTCCGCGTCGAGCACGACGGCGGGGTGCTGGTCGTCGACCCCGGCGTCTTCAGCGACCCGGGCGCGCTGGACGGGGCGGACGCGGTGCTGATCACCCACGAGCACCCCGACCACGTGGACGTCGCGGCCCTCACCCGGCAGCTCGACCGCCGGCCGCTGCGCATCCACGGCCCGGCCTCGCTGGCCGGCGTCCTCGGCGACGCGGCCGAGGCCCTGGAGCCGGTCGCGCCCGGTCAGTCGTTCACGGCCGCGGGTGTGCCGGTACGCGCCTACGGCGGCCGGCACGCCGTCATCCACCCCGACATCCCGGTCGTGGACAACCTCGGATACCTGCTCGACGACGTCGTCTACCACCCCGGCGACGCGCTGGTGGCACCCGAGGACGTCCAGGTGGACACGCTCTTCGCGCCGATCCACGCCCCCTGGTCGAAGTTCTCCGAGGTCGTCGACTTCATCCGCGCGGTCGCCCCGCGCCGGGCCTTCGCCCTGCACGACGGGCTGCTCAACGACAACGGGCTCGCCGTCCTCGACCGCCAGTACGCCGCCCTGTCCGGCACCGACTACCAGCGCCTCGAGCCGGGCAGCCGGCTCGACGCCTGAGCCGTGCCACTCCCGCAGGACCTCCTCCGGCGGCTCTACACCGAGCCGCCGGAGGGGTTCGTCGCCACCCGCGACGCGGCCGTCGCCGAGGCCCGGCGCTCCGGCGACCCGGCCACGGCCCGCGAGATCGCCCGGCTGCGCCGGCCCACCGTGGCCGCCTGGCTGGTCAACCTGCTCGCCCTGCGCCGCCCCGAGCTGGTCGCCGACCTGACCCGGCTCGCCGAGGCGCTGCGCGCCGCCCAGCGCGACCTGCGCGGCCCCCGGCTGCGGGAGCTGTCCGCCCAGCGGCGGGCGGCGGTCGCCGCGCTGGTCGCCGAGGCGCGCCGGCTGGCCGCCGACGTCGAGGGCGGCCCGCCGGCCGGGAAGCTGCCGCTGGGCGAGGTGGAGGCGACCCTCAACGCCGCCCTCTCGGACGCGGAGGTGGCCGAGCAGGTGCGCTCCGGCCGGCTGTTGCGGGCCGCCAGCTACGCCGGCTTCGGCGAGGTGCCCCGCCCCCAGCTCCGCCTGGTCACCGGCGGCGAGGAGCCGACACCACCCGCCGGCCCACCCGCCGGCCCCGGGCGCCGCGCCGCCCGGGAGGACGACCGCGCCGAGCGTGCCGCCCGGAAGGCCGACCGTGCCGAGCGGGACGCCGCCCGTGCCACCCGGGAGGCCGAGCGCGCCGCGCGGGCCGAGCGGGCCCGGCAGCGCCGGGCGCTGGAGCGGGAACTGACGCGGGCGCGTACCGACCAGGAGCGGGCCGAGGCGGAGCTGGCCGGCGCGGCGGAGGCCGAGCACGACGGTGCCGAGGAACTGGCCGGCATCGAACGGTCGCTGGCCGAGCTGGAACGGCGGCGCGCCCAGGCCGAACAGGAGTTGAGCCGACGGAAGCTGGCCCGCCGGGCGGCGGAGCGGGCCGTCACCGCCGCCCGCCGCCGCACCGGCGAGGTCGAGGGCGCGATCGAGGCGGTGGACGCCGAAGAGGGGGCTGCGGCGGAAGGCCCCGGCGGGGCAGACTGATCCCGATGACGCCGGAGCAGGTCGCCGCCGCGAGCAAGCCGTTGGTGCTGGGGCTCGGGTCGGCGTTCACCCGCTGCCCGGCCACCCTGCGCCGGGCCGGCCGGCTCGGCATCCCCGGCTGGGCCTTCCACATCGCCGGCCGGGCCGGGGTGCTCGGCGACGTCCGGGTCGCCACCGTGACCGCCGCCCTCGGCTTCGTCGCCCCCGACGCCGTCGCCGACGGGTGGGACGCCGCCGCCCGCGTGCTCCGGCCGCCCGAGGTGGCGGCGGCGTACCTGGCCGAATGCTGCCGGTGGGGCATCGAGCACCTGGCCGCCATGGCCGGGGTGACCCGGCTGGCGACCCTGCTGCACCGGGTGGCCGACGCGGCCGACGCCAGCGCGATGCCGCTCTTCGCCGCCTGGCGGGCCACGCCGCCGCCGGCCGACTCACCGGCCGCCCGCGCCGCCGTCGGGCTGCTGCTGCTCCGGGAACACGTCATCGGGGCGTGCCTGCTGGCGTCGCGGGCCGGCGGGCTGACGCCGCTGGAGTCGGTGCTGTCCGGCCCGGACGGGGAGTCCGCCGCGCTCGCCTGCGGCTGGCCGCCGCCGTATCCCCCGGCCGGGCCCCTGGTGCGCCGGCGGCTGTGGGCCGACGCGGTGACCGACCGCCTGACGTCGGTCGGCTTCCGGGCCCTCACCCCGGCCGAGGGCACCGAACTGCTCGACCTGCTGACCACCGCGCACACCCTGGTGCAAGGAAGGGCCCCTTCTTAACGCCTGAGGTAGAGAAGGGTCCCCTTCTCACCACGCCGCCCCGCGCCGAGCGGCGCGCGGGGCGGCGCGGGGCGCTGCGGGGCGCCGAGCGCGCCAGGGGGCGCGGGAGCGGCGGGAGGAAAATGGGGGGCGCGGCGCAGGGGTGGCTGCCAGGATCGCCCCGTGACTCTTCCCGCCGGCTGGGCGGCGCGCCGCCCCACCCTCGACGACGTACCCGCGATCCTCGCGGTCGTGCACGCCGCCGACACCTTCTCGATCGGCCACCCGGACTTCGACGCCGAGGACGTCAAGGCCGCGCTGACGGCACCCCACTTCGACCCGGCGCGCGACTCCTGGCTGGTCAGCGACCCTCAGGGCCGGCTCGTCGCCTGGTCGCTGGTCGACAACCCGACCGGGGTGGGCCGGGAGTTCGTCGACGTCCTCGTCGACCCGGAGCACGGCGCGGCGGTCCGTGCGCCGCTGCTCGCCCGGATGCTGGACCGGGTCGCCGAACGGGCCGCCGAACGGGGCCTGCCCGCGCTGACCGTCCGCGTCTCGGCGTACGGGCCGGAGACCCGGTGGGCGGGCGAGCTGGCCGAGGCCGGGTTCACCCGGGTGAAGCGGTACCTGCGGATGAGCCGGGAGCTGGCCGACCTGCCCGCCGAGCCGCCGCTGCCGCCGGGGGTGACGGTCCGCTCGTTGCGGGCCGGCGACGAGGCGGACCTGCGACTGTTCCACCGGATCTTCGACACGGCGTTCCGGGACACCCCGGACTACGAGCCGGTCGGGTACGACCAGTGGCGCGAGCACCTGCCCGCGTACGCCAGGACCTGGGACGAGTGGTTCGTCGCCGAGGTCGACGGTGAGCCGGCCGGCGCGTTGCAGTCGTCCGACCAGGCGCTGGAGCAGGACATGGGCTGGGTGCGCACCCTGTCGGTGCTGCCGACGCACCGGCGGCGCGGGGTGGGGGCCGCGCTGCTGCGCCGGGCCTTCGCGATCTACGCGGCCAAGGGGCGGCGGCAGGCCGGCCTCGGCGTGGACCTCGCCAACCCGACCTCCCCGGCGACGCTCTACCGCTCGGTGGGGCTGCGGGAGCTGCACTGGGCCGACATGTACGAGCGCACCGTCCCCGCCGCCGGCACGTGACGGAGCCCCGCCGCTGCGTGACAGGAAACCCGCCGTTGCGTGACGGGCGGCCCGCCGGTGTGGGCCAGGCGACCCCGCCCCGGGCCGCCGTGCGCCCCGATCCGGGGAAGAGCAGACTGGGGGCGTGGGAGACGCGCTATGCCGACGCGGTGCCGGTGGGGCGGGACCGCAGCTCGCTGACGTAGTCGTCGGGCGCGCCCGCCTTCTCGGCGGCGTTGGCGATCTCCGACAGGTACCAGGCCGTCGGCAGGCCGCCCTCGTAGCCGTCGAAGACGTAGACCCAGGCGGTCACGTCCCCGTCGAGGGTGGAGACCCGGACGTGCAGCTTCCGGTACGTCCCGGAGGCCACCCCCTCGATCTCGTCGAGCTGGGCGGCGTCGTAGGGGTGGATGTCGTAGAGCGCCACGAACACCCGGTCGCCGGGGGACTCGACGACGGTGCTGACCGCGCCCTCCCAGCCGATCACGCCCTCGCCAGCGAAGGTGAGCCGCCAGCCCTCCAGCCAGCCGACGCCGACCATCGGGGAGTGCGGGCAGTAGGCGCGCATCCGGGCGGGATCCAGGTTTGAGCCGTAGGCGGCGTAATGACGCACGGCGATGACGATAGCCCGGCGGACGGGTGGGGGAGAATACGACGGTGCGTGTCGGACGTGTCGGGGAGAAGAAAGTCACTGTGAGCATGGACGAGGGGCGACAGCTGTGAGCCAGATCGTGATCATCGGCGGTGGGCCGGCCGGGTACGAGGCGGCTCTGGTCGCCGCCCAGTTGGACGCCGATGTCACCGTGGTGGAGGCCGAGGGGGCCGGCGGCGCGTGCGTGCTGTCCGACTGCGTCCCCTCGAAGACGTTCATCGCCAGCTCGGAGGTGGTCACCGGCTACCGGGACACCGAGGAGTTCGGGGTGCACTCCGACGGGCTGGAGGCGGTCACGGTCGACGCGCGGACCGTGCACGAGCGGGTCAAGCGGCTCGCGCTGGCCCAGTCCGCCGACATCCACGCCAAGCTGGTCAAGGCCGGCGTCACCTTCGTCGCCGGCACGGCCCGGCTCGGCGAGGACATGCTGGGCCACACCCACCGCGTCGTCGTCACCCCGGCCGACGGCTCCGGAAAGCACTCGATCGACGCGTCGACCGTGCTGGTCGCCACCGGGGCCACCCCGCGCCAGCTCCCCACGGCCGTGCCCGACGGCGAGCGCATCCTGACCTGGCGGCAGGTGTACGACCTGCCCGAGCTGCCCGAGCACCTGATCGTGGTCGGCTCCGGCGTCACCGGCGCCGAGTTCGCCAGCGCGTACCTGGCGATGGGGGTCCCGGTCACCCTCGTCTCCAGCCGGGACCGGGTGATGCCGCACGAGGACGCCGACGCCGCCATGGCGATCGAGCGGGTGTTCCGTTCCCGGGGCATGACGATCCTCAACAACTCCCGCGCCGAGGGCGTGCGGCGCACCGCCGACGGGGTGGAGGTGGAGCTGGCCGACGGCCGGCTGGTGCAGGGCTCGCACGCGCTCATCGCGGTCGGCTCGATCCCCAACACCGCCGGCCTCGGCCTCGCAGAATACGGCGTGGAGCTGGCCCGGGGCGGCTACGTCACCGTCGACCGGGTGTCGCGCACCAACGTCCCCGGGATCTACGCGGCCGGCGACTGCACGGGGGTGCTACCGCTGGCCAGCGTCGCCGCGATGCAGGGCCGGATCGCGATGTGGCACGCCCTCGGCGAGGCGGTCCGGCCGCTGCGGCTGCGTACGGTCGCCGCGAACGTCTTCACCGACCCGGAGCTGGCCACCGTGGGCGTCTCCCAGGACGAGGTGGACGCGGGTCGGACCCCGGCCCGCCAGGTGATGCTGCCGCTGTCGGGCAACGCGCGGGCGAAGATGGACGACCTCGCCGACGGCTTCGTGAAGCTGTTCTGCCGCCCGGCCAGCGGCCAGGTGATCGGCGGCGTGGTGGTGGCCCCGAAGGCCAGCGAGCTGATCCTGCCGATCACGATGGCGGTGGAGAACAACCTCACGGTCAACGAGCTGGCCCAGACCATCACGATCTACCCGAGCCTGTCGGGCTCGATCACCGAGGCGGCCCGCCAGCTCATGCTCCACGAGCTGGAGTAGCCGAGCCGGCTCCCTGCCACCCCTCGTGGTCAGCCCGGTGGCTTCATGCGACGTCGAGTCGGATGTTTCCGATCCGGGCGACCACGTCGAGGTGTCCGCCCAGGCCGGTGACGTATGCGCGGAGGCTCTCCAGGCTGGTGTGCTCGCCGTTCTCGATCTGGCTGATCCGTGCCTGGGACAGCCCCGCGGTCTCCGCGAGTTGCGTCTGGGTCATGCCGAGCTGTTTGCGGATCTCGGCCAGCTGAGCGCCGCTGACCGTTGCCAGCATCCGTTCGCGCAGCTCCTCACGCCGGGCCACTCGCTCGGGGTGCTCCCACTCGGGGTCGATCTCCCGGGCCTTGGCCTTGACATCCCGCCAATCCGCTCCACCGGTCATCGTTGCGCTTCCTTCAGACTGATCAGGTGTTCCTGGAATCGCTCGTCCGCCAAGGGTACGGCCGTCCGGTACCAGCTCTGCCAACTTCCCGACTTGTCTCCGGCCGCCAGGAACACCGCTTCCCGCCGAGGGTCGAAGGCGAAGATCATCCGCACCTCTGTCGATTTGCTTGAGCCGGGCCTCAGTTCCTTCAGGTGATGGAAGGAACTGCTCTTGAGGCGGTCGACCAACGGGCGGCCCAGCGCCGGGCCATGTTCGGCCAGGAGGTCGATGGCCTCGCTGACCAGGTCGGCGGTGGCCGGATCGGTGCGGCAGAGCAGCAGGAACCACGCCTCGACCTCGGGATGCAGCCTCACGTCCCACGCCTCACGAATATAAGTTCGGCTTATTCGGCAAGGTGGGAGGCGCGCCAGGTCAGTCGGTCGGGGGTTCGGGGCGGGCGCGGCGGGAGGCTAGGGCGGTCATCGCCCACCCGGCCGCCGCGAAGCCGGCCGCCGCCGCCCCGGCGATCACCAGCAGTTGCCACGCCGACTCGGTCAGCGCCGTGCCGCCGAGGTGCCCGATCAGCGTCCCGTAGGTGGCCCAGCCGGCCGCCGCCAGCGCCTCGTACGCGAGGAACAGCCGGTACGGGTACCGGCTGCGGCCGGCGGCGAAGCAGGCGGCCATCCGGCCGCCGGGCACGAAGCGGCAGAGCAGGATCACCAGCGGCCCCGGCCGGCGCAGCCCCCGGGTCACCCGGCCGGCGATCCGGCGGGCCCGGCCGGGCGCGGCGGTCGGTGCCGGCCGGCGGTCCGGCGCGCGCCGGCCCAGCAGATAGCAGGCGAGGTCGCCGACGAAGACGCCGAGCGCGCCGACGCCGATGGTCACCGGCAGGCTCAGCCCGCCGTACACGGTCAGCGCGCCGCCGGTGATCATCAGGACCTGCGTGGGTACGACCGGCACGAAGGCGTCGATCGCCAGCAACCCGAGCAGGACCAGGTAGGCCCAGAGCGGCGAGGCGACGTTGGTCAGCAGCTCAGGCACGACAACCCCCTCGCCGGGTCCGGCCGATCGGATGCACCGAAGCCTGCCGGCGTGCCCGGCGTCACCGCAGCCCACCCCGGCCGGTGGTGACCGCCGACACGGCCGGCGGGCCGGCAACCTCGGCGTACGGGTGGAGGCGGTCGGCGCGTCCGTGACGAGCGGCGTACCGTTGTCGGGGCGCGGCCCCGCACGTCGGGCCCTCGTTCCCGACGTCCGGGCCGCCAGGGCCGCCGGCAGGTCCCGTGCCGGCGGCCCGCCCGTGTCACGACGCTCAGCCCTGGACCGGGGCGGGCAGGGGTCCCGGCTCGCCGACGGCGACCGGGTCCGGCTGGCTGAACTGGGCCTGGTAGAGCCGGTGGTACGCGCCCCTGGCGGCCAGCAGCTGCTCGTGGGTGCCCTGCTCGACGATGCGGCCGTTCTCCATCATCAGGATCAGGTCCGCGTCGCGGATGGTGGACAGGCGGTGGGCGATGACGAAGCTGGTCCGGTCGGAGCGCAGCGCCGCCATGGCCCGCTGGAGCAGCACCTCCGTGCGGGTGTCCACCGAGCTGGTCGCCTCGTCGAGGATCAGCAGCGACGGCTCGGCCAGGAACGCCCGCGCGATGGTGATGAGCTGCTTCTCGCCCGCGCTGACGTTGTTGCCCTCGGAGTCGATGACGGTGTCGTAGCCGTCGGGGAGGCTGCGCACGAAGCGGTCCACGAACGTGGCCCGCGCGGCGGCCACGATCTCCTCCTCGCTCGCGCCCGGCCGGCCGTACGCGATGTTGTCGCGGATCGTGCCGCCGAAGAGCCAGGTGTCCTGGAGCACCATGCCGATCCGGCCGCGCAGGTCGTCGCGGCGCAGGGTGGTGATGTCGACCCCGTCGAGGGTGATCCGGCCGGCGTCCAGCTCGTAGAAGCGCATGACCAGGTTGACCAGGGTGGTCTTGCCGGCCCCGGTCGGCCCGACGATGGCCACCGTGTGGCCCGGTTCGGCGACCAGCGACAGGTCGGTGATCAGCGGCTTGTCCGGCTCGTACCGGAAGGAGACCCGGTCGAACTCGACGCGGCCGTGCGGGTCGGCGACCCGGGCCGGCACGGCCGGGTCGGGGCTCTGCTCCTCGGCGTCGAGCACCGCGAACACCCGCTCGGCGGAGGCGACCCCGGACTGCAGCAGATTGGCCATCGAGGCGACCTGGGCCAGGGGCTGCGTGAACTGCCGCGAATACTGGATGAACGCCTGCACGTCGCCGAGGCTCATCGTGCCCGACGCCACCCGCAGCCCGCCGACCACGGCGATCGCGACGTAGCTGAGGTTCCCGATGAACATCATCGCCGGCATGATGATCCCGGAGATGAACTGGGCGCCGAAGCTGGCCCGGAACAGCTCGTCGTTCTTGGCGGTGAAGGCGGCCTCCACCTCGCGCTGCCGGCCGAACACCTTCACCAGCTCGTGGCCGGTGAACGCCTCCTCGATCTGGCCGTTCAGCTCGCCGGTGTGCGTCCACTGGGCGATGAACCGCTGCTGCGAACGCTTCGCGATCGCGCCGGTGACCACCACCGACAGCGGCACCGCGACCAAGGCCACCAGCGCCAGCAACGGCGAGATCCAGAACATCATGGCCAGCACGCCGACCACGGTCAGCAGCGAGGTGAGCAGCTGGCTCAGCGTCTGCTGGAGGGTCTGCGAGATGTTGTCGATGTCGTTGGTGACCCGGCTGAGCAGCTCGCCCCGGGGCTGCCGGTCGAAGTACGGCAGCGGCAGCCGGTTCAGCTTGTTCTCGACGTCGGCGCGCAGCCGCAGCACCGTGCGCTGCACCACCCCGTTGAGCAGCCAGCCCTGCCACCACATGAGCACGCTGGCCGCCAGGTAGAGGGCGAGCGCGAACAGCAGCACCCGGCCCAGGGCGGTGAAGTCGATGCCGACCCCGGGCACCACGTCCATCCGGGCCAGCATGTCGGCGAAGTTGTCGTTGCCGGCCGCGCGGGCCGCCGCGACCGCCTGCTCGGCGGTGGTCCCGGCCGGGAGCTGCCGACCGATCACCCCGCTGAAGATCAGGTCGGTGGCGTGGCCGAGCACCTTCGGCCCGTACACGCTGAAACCGACGCTGACCAGCGCGAGGGTGACGATGACGATCAGCTGGAGGCGGTGGGGTCGCAACCGGCGCAGCAGCCGCCGGGCCGACGGCCCGAAGTTCATCGACTTCTCGGCCGGCATGCCGGCGCCCATCCACGGCGGGCCGCCGCGCTGGCCGCCGGGGGGCAGCCGTTTCGGCGTGGCCGGCTCCGCCTTCGCCGCCCCGACGGGCCGTTGGTCCGGTACGGCCGTCATGCCGGCACCCCCGCCGTCTGCTGGGACGCGACGATCTCCGCGTACGTCGGGCAGTTCTCCAGTAGTTCGGCGTGCCGGCCCATCCCGACGATGCCCCCGTCCTCGAGCACGATGATCTGGTCGGCGTCGACGATCGTGGAGACCCGCTGGGCCACGATCACCACCGCCGCGTCCCTGGTGACCGGCCGCAGCGCCGCCCGTAGCCGGGCGTCGGTGCCGAGGTCGAGCGCCGAGAACGAGTCGTCGAAAAGGTAGATCTCCGGCTTGCGCACCAGGGCGCGGGCGATCGCGAGGCGCTGCCGCTGCCCGCCGGAGACGTTGGTGCCGCCCTGTGCGATCGGGGCGTCCAGCCCCTCGGGCAGCTCGGCGACGAAGTCGCGCGCCTGGGCGACCTCCAGGGCGGCCCAGAGCTCGGCGTCGGTGGCATCCGGGTTGCCGTACCGCAGGTTGCTGGCGATCGTGCCGCTGAACAGGTATGGCCGCTGCGGCACCAGCCCGATCCGCCGCCACAGCTCGTCCGGGGCGAGGTCGCGCACGTCCACCCCGTCGACCAGCACCGCCCCGGCCGTGGCGTCGACCAGTCGGGGGATCAGCGTCAGCAGGGTCGTCTTGCCGGCCCCCGTGCTGCCGATGACGGCCGTGGTGCGCCCGGCGCGTGCCGTGAACGAGATGTCGTGCAGCACCGGCGCGCTCGCCCCCGGATACTGGAACCGGACGTCGCGCAGCTCCAGCTCGCCCCGGACGGTCACCTCGGTCACCGGCGCGGCTGGCGGGACGACGGTCGAGTCGGTGTCCAGCACCTCGACGATCCGCTCGGCGCAGACCGCGGCGCGGGGGACCATCATCAGCATGAGGGTGGCCATCATGACGGCCATCAGGATCTGCATGAGGTATTGCAGGAATGCGGTGAGCGCGCCGACCTGGATCTGGCCGGCGTCGACGCGTTCCGCGCCGAACCAGAGCACGGCGATGCTGGAGACGTTGAGCACCAGCATCACGATGGGGAAGATCAGGGCCATCAGCCGGCCGGTGCGCAGGGCGGTCGCCGTGAGGTCGGCGTTCGCGCGGCCGAAGCGCTCCGTCTCGTACGGCTCCCGGACGAACGCCCGGACCACCCGGATGCCGGTGATCTGCTCGCGCAGCACGCGGTTGACCGCGTCGATGCGGGTCTGCATCAGCCGGAACCCGGGCACCATCCGCCGGATGATCAGCGCGAGCGCGACCGCCAGCACCGGGACGCTGACCAGCATCAGCCAGGACAGCCCGATGTCCTCCCGCAGCGCCATCACCACCCCGCCGACGCTCATGATCGGCGCGGCGGCCAGGATGGTGCAGCTCATCAGCACGAGCATCTGCACCTGCTGCACGTCGTTGGTGTTGCGGGTGATCAGCGAGGGCGCGCCGAAGCGGGCCACCTCGCGGGCGGAGAACCGGTTGACGTGGGCGAACAGCTCGGCGCGGACGTCCCGGCCGAAGCCCATCGCCGTGCGCGCGCCGAGGTAGACGGCGGCGGTGGAGCAGGCGATCTGCACCAGGCTGACCAGCAGCATCCAGCCGCCCGTACGCATGATGTAGCCGGTGTCGCCCCGGGCCACGCCCTGGTCGATGATGTCGGCGTTGAGGCTCGGCAGGTAGAGCGAGGCCATCGTGCCGACGAACTGGAACGCCAGCACCGCCGCCAGTGGCCGATGGTAGGGGCGCAGGTATGCGCGGAGTAGCCGGATCAGCACGCCGAGGTCTCCGGTCTCGTGTCGTGGGGCGTCATCTGTGGTTCCTCTCCACTGCCGATGACCTCGAGCAGGAACTGCCGGATCACGGCCGCCTTCGCCGGGTCTGCGTCGACCGAGGTCAGCGGTCGGCCGGACTGCATGAGGGTGATGAGTGCGGCGACCCGCTCCCGGCCGGCGGGGGTCAGGACGAGCCGCACGCTGCGCCGGTCGGTGTCGTCGCGCTGCCGCTCGACGAGGCCGTCCCGCTCCAGCGTGTCGACGATGCCGGTGAGGGTGGCCGGGCGGATGAAGCCGGCCTCGGCGACCGCCCGGAGGGGCAGCTCGCCGTGCTGGGCCAGGGTCATCAGGGTGGCCATGCCCGCCTGGGTCAGACCGTGCTCCTCGGCGAGGTAACGGTTCCACCGCTGGCCGACGATGTGACCGGCGGTCACCAGCAGCCGGCCGAGCGGCACGTCCCGCAGCCCGATCAGGTCCATGCGCTCATGTTAGCCCCCTGATAGTCAGGCCCCAAACGAAATAGCGGCGGCGGCGGAGAGGAAGACCACCTGGAGCAACGCGCGAGGCACGAGCGGGGTCACCGGCCGACCGGCCAGGGTCAGCCCGCGCCGGGCGGCCGAGGCGTTGGCCGGGAACATGGCGAGCAGCAGCAGCCCCAGCCCGGCCGCCGCCCACCCCGCCGTGGCCGGCACGAGCAGCGCCACCGCGCCGGCCAGCTCCAGCACGCCGGTGACGGTCACCAGCAGCCCCGGGTGGGGCAGCCGGGGCGGCACCATGGCGATCAGGTCGGCCCGGCGGCCGGTGAAGTGGGCGAACGCGGTGAGCGCGAACAGGGCCGCCAGCCCGACCCGCAGCGCGGGGTGCCAGCCGTCCAGGGCGTCCACGCCGAGCAGCCCGGCCAGCCGGGCCAGGGTGAATCCGGCGACGAGGGCGATCAGGGGCGCCATGGGAACCTCCTCGGTCAGGGGCAACTTGTCATTGACTAGATTGCGCCCGGCTCGCCATCTTGTCAACGACAAGTTAGGCTTCGGCCATGACCGGACAGCGTGGCTACCATCACGGTGACCTGCGTCGCGCCCTGCTCGCCGCCGCCGTCGAGGCGATCACCGAGGCCGGGCCGGCGGCCCTGAGCCTGCGCGACCTGGCCCGCCGCGCCGGGGTCTCGCACGCCGCCCCCGCCCACCACTTCGGCGACAAGGCGGGGCTGCTCACCGCGCTCGCCGTCGAGGGCTTCGACCTGCTGGCCGGGGCGCTCCGCGAGGCCGGCGACCTGCTCGACGCCGGTGTCGCGTACGTCCGCTTCGCGGTCGGGCACCGCGCCCACTTCGAGGTGATGTTCCGCCCCGAGCTCTACCGCCGCGACGACCCGGAGGTGGCGGCCGCCCGCGAGCGGGCCGGCGCGGCGCTGCGGGCCGGAGTGGCCGCCCTCCCGCGCGACGGCACCGACCCGGACGAGGAGGCGGACGCCCTCGCCGCCTGGTCGATCGTGCACGGATTCGCGACCCTCTGGCTGGCCGGGGCGCTACCGCCCCGCACCGGCCCGGACCCGGAGGCCGCCGCCCGGAAGGTCATCCGCCGCCTCTTCGACTGACGTCGGCCCGGCCACGACTGACGCCCCCGGCTTCGGCTTCGGCTGCCCGGCTGTCGGCTGACGCCCCCGGCTTCGGCTTCGGCTGCCCGGCTGTCGGCTGACGCCCCCGCCTTCGGCTTCGGCTGACGCCGGCTCAGCGCGGCGCGCGCCGCTGCGCCGGCTCGGCCGGGGTCGCGTCGATGTACTCGCGCATCACCTCGGCCATCTCGCGCAGGAACGCGGCGGTCGCCGCCGCCTGCTCCGGAGAGAGCCGACCGACCGCCCGCTCCACCCCGACGAGCATCGGCCGCAGCGCCTCGACCACCTGTTCGGCGGCGTGGTCGGTGACCTGGAGACACAGCCGCCGCCGGTCGCGCGGGTGCGGCGCCCGCGCCACGTGCCCGGCCTGCACCAGCCGGTCGACCAGGCTGGTCGCCGACGCCGACCGGATGCCCAGCCGGTTGCCCAGCTCCACGGGGCCGAGCGGCTCCGCGCTGGCGACGAGGTGCTCGATCGCGGCGGCGTCGGTCGCCCCGATGCCCAGCCGCCGGGCCAGCGCGGCGCGGGTGTCCCCGGCGATCCGGAGCATGTCGCGCAGCGCCGCCACCGTCTCGGTGTCCGCCGCCGGCCGGCCCGCGGCCCCGTTGCCCGCGGTCCCGCTGCCCGCATTCCCATTGCGCGTCGTCCCGCTGTCCGCCGGGCTCGCCTGGGCGCCGGGCACGACTGCCCGCGCCGGTGATGCGGGCGAAACGTGCTCCATGGGTAAAAGTTAGCACCCGATAATAGTTAGACAGGCGAGTAATTCACCTGGCGCGCGGGGAACCTCGGCGGGCTCACCAGCTCGTCGGGAGGGGCATCCCCTCGGTGTAGCCGGCCGTGCTCTGCACCCCGACCAGCGCCCGCTCCGCGAACTCCGCCAGCGTGCGCGCACCCGCGTACGTGCACGCGCTGCGTACCCCGGAGATGATCTCGTCGATCAGGTCCTCGACGCCCGGACGGTCCGGGTCGAGATACATCCGGGCAGACGAGATGCCCTCCTCGAAGATCCCCTTGCGCGCCCGGTCGAACGCGCCGTCCTCGGCCGTACGCGCGCTGACCGCCCGCGACGAGGCCATCCCGAAGCTCTCCTTGTACCGCCGGCCGTCCGCGTCGGTGTACAGGTCGCCGGGGGACTCGTAGGTGCCGGCGAACCAGGACCCGATCATCACGTTCGACGCGCCGGCGGCCAGCGCCAGCGCCACGTCGCGCGGGTGCCGCACCCCGCCGTCGGCCCAGACGTGCCGGCCGAGCGCCCGCGCCGCCGCCGCGCAGTCCAGCACCGCCGAGAACTGCGGCCGCCCCACGCCGGTCATCATCCGGGTGGTGCACATCGCGCCCGGCCCGACGCCCACCTTCACGATGTCGGCACCGGCCTCGACGAGGTCGCGTACCCCGTCGGCGGTCACGACGTTGCCGGCCGCGACCGGGACGCCCGGGTCGAGCCTGCGCACCGCCCGCAGCGCGGACATCATCCGCTCCTGGTGCCCGTGCGCGGTGTCCACCACCAGGGTGTCGACCCCGGCCTCCAGCAGCGCGGCGGCCTTGCCGGTGACGTCGCCGTTGATGCCGACGGCCGCCGCGATCCGCAGCCGGCCCCCGTCGTCCACCGCCGGCCGGTAGAGGGTCGCGCGCAGCGCGCCCTTGCGGGTCAGCACCCCGACGAGGCGGCCGTCGCCGTCCACCACCGGCGCGAGCCGCCGCCGGGCCGCCGAGAGCCGGTCGAATCCGGTACGCGGGTCCGCGTCCGCCGGCACCGTGTGCAGCTCGGTCGACATCACGTGCCGGAGCTGGGCGAACCGGTCCACGCCCAGGGTGTCCGCCTCCGTCACCACGCCCAGGGGGCGGCCGGTCTCGTCGACCACGACCACCGCGCCGTGCGACCGCTTCGGCAGCAGGTGGATGGCGTCGCCGACGGTGTCGGTGGGGCCGAGGGTGATCGCCGTGTCGTGCACCAGGTGCCGCCGCTTGACCCAGCCGACCACGTTGGCCACCACGTCGATCGGGATGTCCTGCGGGATCACCGCGATCGCGCCACGCCGGGCGACGGTCTCGGCCATCCGCCGGCCGGCCACCGCCGTCATGTTCGCCACCACCAGGGGGATGGTGGTGCCCGTGCCGTCCGAGGTGGCCAGGTCGACGTCCAGCCGGGAGCCGACCTCGGATCGGGCCGGCGCCATGAAGACGTCGTTGTAGGTCAGGTCGTGCGCGGGGACCGCGCCATGAAGGAACCGCACCCGGCCATCATTGCCGGACCTGGGCTCCGCCGCCCGCGGTGGTCGCGGAAAACACCCCCGGGCCGGTACGCGCCGCCCTGTGGCCGGGTCGGCTCCCGGCCGGCTCCCGGTGGCGGCGCACGGGGCGGCCCGCCGCGCCTGGCGGCGGCGCAGGGCGTTAGGAAGGGCCCCTTCCTATACAGAATGCGTTAACAGGGGGCCCTTCCTAACGCGCCTCAGGCGATCGTGCAGATGGGGGAGCCGGCGGTGATGACCGCGCCGACCTCGGCGGACAGCCCGCTGACCGTGCCCGCCCTGTGCGCGTGCAGCGGCTGCTCCATCTTCATCGCCTCCAGCACGACGACCAGGTCACCCTCGGCGACGGTGTCGCCGTCCGCGACGGCGATCTTCACGATCGTGCCCTGCATCGGCGAGGTGAGCGCGTCGCCGTCGACCGCCGCGCCGGCCTTGGCCCCGCCGCCCCGGCGGGCCGGCTTACGCGCGGCGGGCGCGGCGGTGGCCGTACCCGCGCCGAGGCCGGCGGGCAGCGTCACCTCCAGCCGCTTGCCGCCCACCTCGACCACGACGGTCTCCCGCTCGGCCGGGCCCTCGGCGGGGCCGGCGACGGCGGTGAACGGCGGCACGGTGTTGTCGAACTCGGTCTCGATCCACCGGGTGTGCACTGTGAACGGCGCGGCCGTGAACGCGGGGTCGCGCACCACCAGGCGGTGGAACGGCAGCGCGGTGGCCATGCCCTCGACGACCATCTCGTCCAGCGCCCGCCGGGCCCGCTCCAGTGCCTCGGTGCGGGTCTCGCCGGTGACGATCACCTTGGCCAGCAGCGAGTCGAAGTTGCCGCCGATCACGTCGCCGGCGGAGATGCCGGTGTCCACCCGGACGCCGGGCCCGGTGGGCAGCCGCAGCGCGGTGACCGTGCCGGGGGCGGGCAGGAAGTTGCGGCCCGGGTCCTCGCCGTTGATCCGGAACTCGATGGCGTGTCCGCGCGGCGTCGGGTCCTCGGTCAGCCGCAGCCGCTCGCCGTCGGCGATGCGGAACTGCTCACGCACGAGGTCGATGCCGGCGGTCTCCTCGGTGACCGGGTGCTCGACCTGGAGGCGGGTGTTGACCTCCAGGAAGGAGATCGTGCCGTCCGCGCCCACCAGGTATTCCACCGTGCCGGCGCCGTGGTAGCCGGCCTCCCGGCAGATCGCCTTGGCGCTGTCGTGGATCTGGGCGCGCTGGGCGTCGGTGAGGAACGGCGCGGGGGCCTCCTCGACGAGCTTCTGGTGCCGGCGTTGCAGCGAGCAGTCCCGGGTGCCGACGACGACCACGTTGCCGTGCCGGTCGGCGAGGACCTGCGCCTCGACGTGCCGGGGCTGGTCGAGGTAGCGCTCGACGAAGCACTCGCCCCGGCCGAACGCGGCGACCGCCTCGCGGGTGGCCGACTCGAACAGGTGCGGGATCTCCTCCAGGGTGCGGGCCACCTTGAGGCCGCGCCCGCCGCCGCCGAAGGCGGCCTTGATGGCCACCGGCAGGCCGTGCTCGACCGCGAACGCGGTCACCTCGTCGTGGCCGGCGACCGGGTCCGGGGTGCCGGGGACCAGGGGCGCGCCGGCCCGCTGGGCGATGTGCCGGGCGGTGACCTTGTCGCCGAGATCGCGGATCGCCTGCGGGGTCGGGCCGATCCAGGTCAGGCCCGCGTCGAGGACGGCCTGGGCGAAGTCGGCGTTCTCGGAGAGGAAGCCGTACCCGGGGTGGACGGCGTCGGCCCCGGCCTGCGCGGCGACGGCGATCAGCTTGTCGATCCGCAGGTACGTCTCGGCGGCGGTGTCGCCGCCCAGGGCGTACGCCTCGTCGGCCAGGGTGGCGTGCAGCGCGTCCCGGTCGGAGTCGGCGTAGACGGCGACGCTGCCCAGGCCGGCGTCGCGGCAGGCGCGGATGACGCGGACGGCGATCTCGCCTCGGTTGGCGATGAGTACCTTGCGCACCTCGTGCCTCCTCCCGGGATGTTACTGACGGGGAGTTTATCGGCCGAGGTCGCGGCCCTAACGATCGCTCAGTGTGGGATGTGGCACTGTCCCGCCGCCGATAGTCAAACTTGCCTAATACGCTTCTCCGGTGTCTGCCACTCGGATGATGATTCTCGGCCTGGTCAAGTGGATGCAGCCGGTGCACGGCTACGACGTCCGCCGCGAGCTGCTCAGTTGGGGCGCCGACAAGTGGGCCAACGTGCAGCCCGGCTCGATCTACCACGCGCTGCGCAAGCTCGGCGAGGAGGGACTGCTGCGCGAGGTCGCCACCGAGCAGGTCGGCGTCCGGCCGGCCCGGACGACGTACGAGATCACCCCGAAGGGGGTCGACGAGTTCGAGACCCTGCTGCGCGACCTGTGGTGGGGCAATCATCAGACGAACGATCCGTTCATGGCGGCGTTCGCGTTCCTGCCGGCGCTGCCCAGGCCGGAGGCGGCGGCCGCGCTGCGCAGCCGGGGGCAGGTGCTGCGGGCCGGCGTGGAGAGCATGCGCGCCTCGATGGCGTCCGCCTGGATCCGCGACTCCAAGCCGGTGGGCGTGAGCTGGACGTACGAGCTGTGGATCGCCCGGGGCGAGGTCGAGGCGGACTGGTGCGAGCGGGTCGCCGACCGGATCGAGGCCGGCGTGCCGTACCTGCCGGAAGGGCTGGCCGGGCGGGACGACTGGAGCGTCGGGGAAGGGGCACGCGAGCAGAATAATCAAAGTTGACTAGAGAAGTTATATCGCGTTAGCCTCGCCGGGAGTTTCGGGGCCACCCGTGTCGCGTGGCGTCCCCGGGGGAAAGGCCGGCCCCGTCCGGCCAAGGACGACCAGGAGCGAAGATGATCGAGACCAGAGGGCTGCGGAAGTCGTTCCGCTCCCGCGCCGGTCGACAGCACAAGACCGTCGACGCCGTCCGCGGCGTCGACCTGGACGTCGCCGAGGGGGAGATCTTCGGCTTCCTCGGCCCCAACGGCGCCGGCAAGACCACCACCCTGCGGATGCTGGCCACCCTCATCGCCCCCGACGGCGGCCAGGCCACCATCGCCGGGGCCGACCTGCTGCGCGACCCCGCCGAGGTGCGCCGCCGCATCGGCTACGTCGCCCAGGGCGGCAGCACCTGGGACGACTCCACCGCCCGCGAGGAGCTGGTCCTGCACGCCCGGATGTACGGCATCGGCAAGGCAGACGCCCGCCGCCGCGCCGAACGCGCCCTCGCCGCCTTCCAGCTCACCGAGTACGCCGACCGCAAGTGCAAGACCTACTCCGGCGGTCAGCGTCGCCGCGTCGAGATCGCCCTCGGCATCATCCACGACCCGCGCATCGTCTTCCTCGACGAGCCGACCACCGGCCTCGACCCGCAGAGCCGCGCCCACATGTGGGACGAGATCCGCCGGCTGCGCGCCGAGGGGATGACCGTCTTCATCACCACCCACTACCTCGACGAGGCCGACGCGCTCTGCGACCGCATCGCGATCATGGACCACGGCGAGGTGGTCGCCGAGGGCACCCCGACCGGGCTCAAGCGCGAGATCTCCGGCGAGGTGCTGCTCGTCGGGCTCGACGTCGCCACCACCGGGCAGGCCGCCCAACTGCTCGACACCGAGCCGTACGTCGCCAAGCTGGAGACCGTCGACGGCGGCGGCCTGCGGCTGACCGTCGACGAGGGGGCGACCGCCATCCCGCAGGTCCTGCGCCGGCTCGACCACGCCGGCCTCGCGCTCAACTCCATCGAGCTGCACCGCCCCAGCCTCGACGACGTCTTCCTCACCAAGACCGGCCGCTCGCTGCGCGAGTCCTGACCTCCCCGGAGTCGACCATGAAGTTCGCCCGCGACACCTGGCTCGTCTTCCAACGCCAGACGCAGCTCCTGCTCCGCAACCCGGTCTGGGTCTTCGTCGGCGTCTTCCAGCCGGTGATGTACCTGCTGCTCTTCGCCCCGCTGCTCAAGCCGGCGCTGAACGCGCCGACCCAGGCCGAGGCGTACAAGATCTTCGTGCCCGGCCTGCTGGTGCTGCTGGCCATCTTCGGCGGCCTCTTCCAGGGCTTCGGCCTGATCGCCGAGCTGCGCGCCGGGGTCATCGAACGGTCCCGGGTCACCCCGGTCAGCCGGCTCGCGCTGCTGCTCGGCCGGTCCCTGCGCGACGTCGTGTCGCTGCTCGCCCAGGCCGTCATCATCACCGTGCTCGCGCTCCTGTTCGAGCTGCGCGTGTTCATCGGCGACCTGCTCCTGGCGTACCTGATGCTCGCCCTCATCGCGCTGATGACCTCGGCCGTCTCCTACGGCGTCGCGCTCAAGGTCAAGAGCGAGGACGCGCTCGCCCCGCTGATGAACACCGTCGCCCAGCCGGTGCTGCTGCTCTCCGGCATCCTGCTGCCGCTCACCTTCGCCCCCGGCTGGCTCCAGGGCGTCGCCGAGTGGAACCCGTTCTCCTGGGCCGTGGACGGCACCCGGGCCCTCTTCGCCGGCGACCTCGGCAACGACAAGGTCTGGCAGGGCCTGAGCATCATCGCGGTGCTGGCCGCCGCCGGCGTCGCCTGGGCCGCCCGCCAGTTCGCCCGCAGCGTCCGCTGAGGCACGGCGACGCGCGCAATGCGCGCGACGCGTGCAAGGAAGGGCCCCCTGTTAACGCTTTCTGTATAGGAAGGGCCCCCTCCAAACAACGTGCCCCGCCGCACCCCAGCATGATCGGGGTGCGGCGGGGCACGTTGAGCGTCGGCGAGCGGGAGCGATCGGTCGGCCCGGGGCCGTCGTCAGCGCACCCGAGCCAGCGTCAGCCCGTCGGCGATCGGCAGCAGCATCGGTTCCACCCGGACGTCGGCCATCACCTCGTCGTTGAACGCGGCGACGGCCCGGTCGTCGGCGTTGCTCGGGGCGAGCACCCGACCCCCGCGCAGCGTGTTGTCCACCGCGACGATCCCGCCCGGGCGCATGCGCGGCACCAGCTCCGCCCAGTAGACCGGGTAGCCGACCTTGTCCGCGTCGATGAACGCGAAGTCCAGGTGCCGCTCGTACGGCAGCTCCCGCAGCGTGTCCCCGGCCGGCCCGATCCTCAGCTCGATCCGGTCGTCGACCCCGGCCCGCGCCCAGTACCGCCGTGCCACGTCCGTGTACTCCGCCGAGATGTCGAAGCAGGTCAACCGCCCGCCCTCGGCCAGCCCGCGCGCGATCGCCAGCGAGGACAGCCCGGTGAAGGTGCCCACCTCCACCGCCTGCCGCGCCCCCACCAGCCGGGTGAGGAACGTCAGGAACGCGGCCTGCTCCGGGGCCACCTGCATCCTCGCCTCGGCGGGCAGCGCGGCGAGGGTCTCCTCGACCAGGTCCCGCATCACCTCGTCCGGGGCGGAGCCGTGGGCCACCACGTACGCGTGCAGTTCCGGGGTCAGCGGCAGCGACTTCGTCGTCATGACCGGACCGTACCCAGCGCCTCGACCTCCTGGCCGCCCGGCGCGACCTTCGTCCACAGGTCGATGATCCGCAGGTCCAGCTCGCCGAGGAGGCGGCGCAGCAGCGGCAGGGAAAGCCCGACCACCGTGCCCGGATCGCCGTCGACACCCTCCAGGAACGCCCCACCCAGCCCGTCGATGGTGAACGCGCCGGCCACCGCGAGGGGCTCGCCCGTCGCGACGTACGCCGCGATCTCCTCGTCGCTGACCTCGGCGAACCGCACGGTGGTCGAGGCCACGGCCTCGGCCCGCGTCTCGTGGATGACGTCGATCAGGCAGTGCCCGGTGTGCAGCACCCCGCTGCGCCCCCGCATCCGCTCCCACCGCCGCGTGGCGTCGGCCTCGTCGGCGGGCTTGCCGAGGATCTCGCCGTCGAAGGCGAGCACCGAGTCGCAGCCGAGCACCAGCGTCCGCTCGTCGGCGGAGGGCCGCAGCCGGCCGACGACCGCCTGCGCCTTCAGCCGGGCCAGCTCCAGGCACAGGTCCTCGGCCCGTTCGCTGACCACCTGAGACTCGTCGACCCCGCTGACCAGCACATCGGGTTCGATGCCGGCGGCATGCAGGAGCTTGCGACGGGCAGGGCTCGCCGACGCGAGCACGAGTCGGAGCGCAATCGAGTTCGACACGCCGCCGACGCTACCGCCTCCACCACCTGCGCCGCCTCTGCCTGGCCGCGACCCGCTCTGTCGCCTTGATCGACTCGCCGCCTTGATCGACTCCGGGCCGGTGGGTGCCGCCCTGCCCGTTGATCGACTCCGGGCAGGTGGGTGCCGGCCTGCCCGTTGATCGACTCCATGTCGCCGACATCGCGGTATCCCGCCCGCTCCAACCCCCCAATGTCGCCGACATGGCGTCACAGCTGGCGGCTCACCGGCTAATCCGCGGCGGCGGGTCGTCGCTCAGTCGTCGGCGCCGTGCGACCAACGCCCAGGCTCCCGCAGCGGCCACGATCACCCCCAACGTGGCCAGGCCACGAGCCGTAGACCCGTCGTCACCATCATCGGCCGGCTCCGCGACCACCGTCGTGGTCGGCCCGCCCGCGCCCGGCGCACCCGCCGTAGCCGACTCGAAACCGAGAGGGGGTACGTCTGCCGTGAGCGCCGCCACCAGGTCCACGACCCCGTAGCCGTACTCGTCGTCACGGCCGGGCGGCCCCTTGTCGACGGCGGTGGCAGTGAGGCGGTGGACGACCTCCGAGGCTGGCAGGTCGGGGTATTTGGACCGGACAAGAGCAGCGGCCCCCGCGACTATCGCAGTGGCACTGGAAGTGCCGGTCCCTTTGGAGTACTTGCCGCCATAACTAGTGCTGTAAATATCGACCGCCGGTGCGGTGAGGTCGATTCCTGTGCCGGTTACTGAGATGGTGGCGTGATTTCCGTTCCGATCTATCCCGCCAACCGCGATGACTCCGTCCTCTGAAGCAGGATATGTAACTCCTGTGTCTTCCGGAGAATTGCCCGCAGCTGCAACAACTACAATATTCGATGCGCATGCCCGCTTGACTGCTTCTATAAGTCTACGGCTTGAACTCCCTCCGCTTGATACGCTGATAATGTCGACACCCGTGTCGATGGCAAATTCGATGCCCTGGGCTAATGCGTCCGGGTCGCCGTCGCCGTTGGGTGGAGAGCTGAATATTGGTAGAATCTTAGCTTCGGGGGCTATGCCCAGCGCGCCAACCTCGTTGTGCTGGCCGTGGGCGGCGATAAGGCCGGCCATTGCGGTTCCGTGGCTATCCAGATCCCCCTTTCCGCTCCCATTTCCGCCGGGGATAACATCTATGCCGGAAAGTAAATTTTTACGCAGATCGGGGTGGGGATCAACCCCTGTGTCGGGTACGGCGATCGTTACTCCTCGCCCCCGGGTAATGCGATGAGCGTCGATGGTATCCAGGTAGCGCAAGTGCCACTGGTCGGTCCGAATTAAGGCCGATCCGTCTGGTGTTGGTGCGATATTGGGCGGAGCAACCATCCCCGAGCCGGCGATAATAGCTGACTGGGTGATGGTTGCAGCCGCGCGTACTGCGTAACGCAGGGCGGAACTACCGATCGAAGCCAATGGCCGGTCCGGGATCGATGGGGCCATTCTCGTCAAGCGGCCGCATTACTGGCGTTACTCCGGAATCTGTTTCCCAGGGATGGTCAGGGTCCCAATGTCGCGACTCGCCTTCACCTTCTGCCTGTAGTCGCCCCGTCGTGTTTCCAGGGAAGGGTGCGCCGCCTGTTCCAGGGGCGTTGCCGAAAGGGGGCGCGAAGTGGCCTGCGCCGAAGTGTATGCCGCGGCCGATGCCCGGCCGAGATCCGGCTGCTCCGCTCGGTGCGGTCCCGGCACCCCCTCCGATAACGCCGCCTATTGGGTTGATTCGGCGGGAGGCGTTCATGCTTCCGTGATGCCCTGACCCCATACTCGGCGGGGTGCCAATTATGCCCCCTGATGGAAGTGGCCGAGGTGTGTTAGGGGGGCCTGGAGTTGCGGTCTTCCCGTCGCCGGGTGGCCTGAAGTTCGAACTCAATCTTTCCGGACTGATTCGAGGGGTGGTGTGACCATTGTTGGTATTTGAGAGGGGAGGGATTGAAATTGGGCCAGGGTGGGGCCCAGCCGGAGAAGTCGATTGAAGTGGTGGGTTCGTGCTCGAAATTCCGGAAATGGGACTCAATGTGGCATTCGTCCCGCCGAGGATTGGCCCGTGACTGATTCTAGGCGGTGATGCTGCCTCTACGCCTTTTGGCGTCCCAACAGACTTGGGGGTCGAACTACTGCTAGTTGTGGCCAGAGGGACGGGGATGATCGGCGGGATCTCGGGTGCAGCTGAAGCGCCATACACGTCTGGGTTGTCAGTTTGTTTGGGTGGCCTGACCTTTGGAGGTTGGCGGAGCATTACTTGGGCCTGTTGTAGCTCGCCGCTCAACCCGTACATCAGGTTCCGGGCCTGGACGTTGAGTCGCTCCAGGTCGGCGTCGGTCACCGGCTTGTCCGGCACCCGGGCGCCCATCGCCGCCTTCGGATCGGCGGCGGTCGCCTCGTACGTCCGCTTTTGCTGGAGCTTCTCCACGTACTCGTCGTGCAGGGGCTTCAGTTCGGCGCGGGCGCTGCTGATCGCTCGGGTGGCGGCGGCGAGGGCGTCGTAGTTCGCGGCTGCCGCGTCGTGGGTGCGCTGCACCTTGTCGATCAGGTCGTCCAGCTCGCCGAGGTACGCCTGGGCGGCGGCGTTGGTCGCCGGGGGCCACGCCTCGGCGAGGCCGCGCCGGTATTCCTTGAGCCGGCCCAGGTGTGCCTGGGCGAGGTCGCAGACCTTGCGCCAGCCGGCGACCTGCTTCCAGTGCCCTGCGGTGTCGTGGTCCTGGATGCAGGCCCACATGCTCAGCAGGTCCATCAACCGCCAGTCGGTGAGGCCGGACGTCCGGCCGCTGCCCCGCTCGATCATGGCAGCACCGCCCGCCCCGGCCCGCTGTCCGGGCCGGTCGGATCGGGCAGGGCTGGCCTGGGCCGCCCCTGCCCGGCCCCGCCGGGGTTGGCGAGGGCCCGTTCCACGTCGGAGACGCGGGCGGCCGAGAAGGCGTCGGAGTCGGCGTACTGCGTGGCGATCCGGCCGGCTGCGGCGGCCAGGTGGCCGGTGGCCCCACCGACGGACCAGACCATCGTGGCGGTGGCCTGCTGGGTCTCGTTGTGTGCCTTGAGGAACTGCACCAGCTCGACGAAGGCGTCGGCGGGGTTGGGGATCTGCGCCTTCATGTCGTCCGCGATGTACGACAGGTGCGGAGCGTAGTTTCGCTCGACCTCCGCCTGGAGCTTGTCGGCGAACTCGCGCATCTGGCGGATGTCGGCCTCGATGCTGCCGTAGCCGCTCAACCAGGGCGCTGGGCGGTCCTCCTCGGGGATCATCGGCCCTCCCGACCCGTCACGACACCGTTTCCCTGAGTGAGGCTAACGGGTGTCGCCGACCTCCGGGAGCCCCCGACGGCAGCGGGGCGTGCCGGACGGCGGCCGGAGGATCAGCGGGGCAGGCCGGAGGCGCGCCAGGCTCCCGGGCCGGCGGCGAGCGCCGTGCCGAGGGGGCGGCCGCTGCGTGCCCAGGCCGACGGTGCGGCCGGTTCGGGGGCGGCGGTGGGGCGGGTCCGGGCGACGATGACGCCGACCAGCGCGGCCAGTTCCTCGGCGGTCGGCACGCCCCGGGTCACCCGGAACAGCGGCTCATCGGCAGACATGCCCTCCAGCGTACGCGTCGCGAACTTGACCTTCGTCGCACAGTGGCGTGCCGGCGGTGTGCGGCGGGCCGCCGCCGGGTACCGTCTCCACCGATGTCGAACGCGCTTCCCCAACTCGTCGCCGACCGGTACCGGCTCCTTTCGCCGCTCGGCCAGGGCGGCATGGGTCGGGTGTGGAAGGCGCGCGACGAGGTGCTGCACCGGGACGTGGCGATCAAGGAACTGGTCCCGCCGCCCAGCCTCACCCCGGAGGAGCGCCGCGAGATGCGGGAGCGCTCGCTGCGGGAGGCCCGCGCGATCGCGCGGCTCAACCACGTCAACGTGGTCCGCATCTTCGACGTGCTGCGCACCGACGGCGATCCGTGGATCGTCATGGAGTACGTGGCGTCGAAGTCCCTTCAGGACACCATCGCCGAGGACGGGCCGGTGACGTCGGCGAAGGCGGTCGAGATCGGCCTGGGGGTGCTGGGCGCGCTGAAGGCGGCGCACAAGGCCGGCGTGATGCACCGGGACGTCAAGCCGGGCAACGTGCTGATCGGCACGGACGGCCGGGTGGTGCTGACCGACTTCGGCCTGGCGACGATCCCGGGCGACCCGAACGTGACGCGCACCGGCATGGTGCTGGGTTCCCCGGCGTACATCGCGCCGGAGCGGGCGCGCGACGGCACGGCGGGGCCGGAGGCCGACCTGTGGTCGCTGGGCGCGACGCTCTACGCGGCGGTGGAGGGCAAGTCGCCGTACGCCCGGCCGTCGGCGATCGCCACCCTGGCGGCGCTGGCCACCGAGCCGATGCCGCCGCCGAGGAACGCCGGCCCGCTGAAGCCGGTGCTGAACGGGCTGCTCCGCAAGGATCCGGCCGAGCGGATCGACGCCGAGGTGGCCGAGCGGCTGCTGCGGAAGGCCGCCGGGCGGCGCTCCAAGACGATTTCGCTGCTCGACGGCGTACGCCGGCCGGGGCCCAACGGGCCGCGCGAGCCGCGACCGCCGGTGGTGCCCGCACCCCGCCCGGCCGAGCCGCGCACGAGCCGGCCGGCCGTGCCGCCCGCGCCGCGTACCCCGGGGGGCGGCCTCGTCGCCGGCGGCGCGGCGGTGACCGGCGCGGCAGGTGACGACGCGACCGCGAAGGTCTCCCCGCCGAGCACGGACGCCGCGCCGACCGCGAAGGTCCCCTCGCCGGGGGTGGACGCCGCGCCGACGGCGAAGGTCGACCCTCCGGCGTCGGGCACGAACGCCGCGCCGACGGCGAAGGTCGCGGACACCGGCGCGCGGGCGGCCGACCCCACGGCGAAGCTTCCCGGTCCGGTCGCCGCGACCGGCGCCGACCGGGTCGCGGGGGCGCCGGTCGACGGGAGCGAGGAGTCACCGGCGGAGGAGGCCGACGAGGCCGGCTCCGGCGAGGTCACGGGCACCGGGGGCGCGGTCGACGGGGTCGACGCCGCCCCGGCCGGGCAGGTCGACGACACCCGGGTCGACCCGGGCCCCGCCGTGCCGGTGTCGCCGCCCGCGCCGCCTGTCGAGCGGGCCGAGCCCGCCGGGGACCAGGCCGACGCCTCCGGGGACCAGACCGACCGGTCGCGCGACCAGGCCGACCGGCCGCAGGAGGACGCGGGACCGTCTAGCGAGAAGACCGGTCCGTCGAGCGGGAAGGCCGGGCCGCCGCGCGAGTGGGCCGACCGGGCCCGCGAGCGGGCCACGCCGACGTCGGTGCTGCCGGCCGCCGCAGGCCCGGCACCCTCGTCGACGGGCCGGGCCGCGGTCGTTTCGGGTACGAAGCCCGAGCGCAGCCGCCGCAGCCTGCTGGTCGGCGTGCTCGTCGCGGTGCTGCTGCTCGGCCTGCTGGTGGCGGTGCCGCTGCTCGGCCGGGGCGACGACGACCCGGGGCCCGGCGACCCGCAGGCGGGCCTGTCCTCGGCGACGCCGTCGGCCGCCGCGCCGTCCTCGCCCGCGCCGGCCACCAGCAGCGCCGCACCGCCCAGCCCGACGCCGTCGGCGACCCCGTCGGTCGACCCGAATGCTCTGCCCGAGGGTTGGGTCCTGCACAAGGACCCGGCGGGCTTCTCGCTGCCCCTGCCGAAGGGTTGGGTGCGGCGCAACGTCGGGCAGAACACGATCGTGTTCGACGAGCGCGACGGGGTGGGCGAGCTGCTGGTGCAGTGGACGAACACCCCGCAGCCCGACGCCGTCGCCGACTGGAGAGAGCAGGAACCGGCCCGGAAGAGCCGCGTCAACAACTACCAGTATCTCAGCATCGAGCGCTGCGACTACTACAAGACGTGTGCGGACTGGGAGTGGCTGGAGACCCGGGACAACACCCGGATCCACGTCCGCAACCGGGGCTTCGTCACCGCCAAAAACCGGGGGTACGCCTTCCGCTGGGAGGTGGCGAACAAGGACTGGCAGGCGCGGCTGGCCGACTTCGACCGGATCGCCAAGGGCTTCGAGCCGGACCGGGTCGACTGAGCGCCCGGCCGGAAGGACTGAGCGCCCGGCCGGAGCCGGTTCGCGACCCGCGACCCGCGACCCGGCCCGCTGAGCAGGCGATTCCCACCGCCGTGAAAGCGGCTCGCATGACCTTGCGTCGAACGGGGTATCTGATCCCGGACGACGCAAGGAGGTGCGATATGGGATACCGACGCAGGGACGCGCGGCCCCGGCTGGCACTGTGGATGCTCGTCGCGCTCGGTGACGTGGCGCTGCTGCTGGTCAGCGCGGGCCTTCCGGTGCTGTTCGCGATGTTCGGCGTCGTGGCGGTCACCGTCGCCGGGGTGGCCACCTGGCGCCTGACGCGACGGGCCACGGTGGTGCGGGAGGACGCGCTGCCGGCGCGCCCCGTCACCCGGGCCTGGTAGGGGAGTGCCGGCTGACGAGGGCCGGGCAGCGACGAGCCGGCGGCAGCCGGAGCGACCGTCGACCGTACGGTCGCAGTCGATCCCGCTGCCGCCGACCACCGCCACGGACGTGCCGGTCAGGCGTGCGGATCAGGCGCGGATCAGGTGTTGTTGGCCAGGGCGATGAGCCGGCTGCGGTCGCCGTTCCAGTAGTTGCGGTCGACGTTGCCGCTGATGCCGGAGACGCTGCCGGACGCCGTGTACTGCCAGAAGCTCCAGACCGGCGCGCCGGCCGGCAGGGTGCCGGGGGTGCTCGACCAGCGGGCGAGCCACAGCGGGTGGTTCGCCCACGGCCCGGTCCAGCTGCCGGTGCACTGGTTCCACCAGCTCGTGGTGGTGTAGATGACCGCGTACCGGCCGGTGCGGGACCGGTACGTGTTCAGGAAGTCCTGGATCCAGCTGCGCATCCCGGACGTGCTGAGGCCGTAGCAGGTGCCACCGCTGTACGGGTTGGCCTCGACGTCCAGCGCGGCCGGCAGGGTGCGGCTGTCCGCCGACCACGCGCCGCCGTTGCTGGCCAGGTAGTTGGCCTGGGTGGCGCCGGAGGAGATGTTCGGCCGGGCGAAGTGGTACGCCCCGCGGATCACCCCGGCGTTGTAGGAGTTGACGTAGTTGGCGTTGAAGTTCGGGTCCTTGTAGCTCGTGCCCTCGGTGGCCTTGATGAACGCGAACTCGATGCCCGCGTTGCGGACGCTCGTCCAGTTGATCGACCCCTGGTAGTGGGAGACGTCGACGCCGGCGGTGGTGGCGGCGGCCGCCGGGCCCGTCGTGGCGACGAGGGCGGTGGCCGCTGCCGCTACGGCGGTGATCCCCGCCGCGATCAGTCGGCGCAGCGTGAATCCGGTACGGATCATGGGTTCCTCCAGAGGGACGCCATTCGATTGACATCCATCTTTGGAGCTAGTTGCCCTAGATCACAAGATGTTCAAAGGAAACTTTCATCCTCGGCTCGGTACGACCTCAGCCCGGCCGGGGCCGGTAGGCTCGCGCCCCATGGTGGCGATCGACGAGCTGGGCACGCTCTGGGACAAGCTGTTCTCCGCGCAGCCCGACCCGCCGCCGCTGCTCGTCGTCGTCACCGCCGCGGTGGCGCTGGCGGTGGTCTCCACCCGGCTGCCCTGGCGGATCGCCCGCAACGCCGTCACCATCGCCCACGAGGGCGGACACGCCCTCGCCGCCCTGCTCACCGGCCGCCGGCTGCACGGCATCCGACTGCACTCGGACACCTCCGGGCTCACCCTCTCCGCCGGCCGCCCCACCGGCCCCGGCATGATCCTCACCCTGCTCGCCGGCTACGTCGCGCCGTCCCTGGTCGGCCTCGCCGGCGCCTGGCTGCTCGGCGGCAACCGGATCACCCTGCTGCTCTGGATCGCCGTGGCGCTGCTGCTGGCGATGCTGGTCATGGTCCGCAACGCCTTCGGCGCGGTGTCGTTGCTGGCCACCGGCGGGGTGGTGCTCGCCGTCTCCTGGTACGCCTCGCCGGACGTCCAGGCCGCCTTCGCCTGGACGTCGGTGTGGTTCCTGCTCCTCGGCGGGGTACGGCCCGTCGTCGAGCTCCAGCGGCTGCGCTCCCGGGGCCGGATGCCGGAGTCCGACGCCGACCAGCTGGCCCGGCTCACCCCGTTCCCGCCGCTGTTCTGGGTCGCGCTGTTCGCGCTGGTGAACCTGTTGGCCCTGGTCGTCGGCGCGGCGCTGCTGGCCGGCCCGATCCTCACCGACGCCGGCCTGACCGTCTGACTGCCTGCCGCCTGACCGTCTGACGGCCAGACCCGCCCGGGGAGGCGCACCACCGGGAACGGGCGGGCCGACCGGGCAGGTGTGCCGCCCCGAACCGGCGGCGCGATCAGGCAACCGACCGACCCGTCCCGCGCGTGTCCTCTGCGATCGGACGCGGGGGAGAAGACGTATGGCGGAAGTCGACGGGTTCGACGAGTTCTACCGGGGCAGCCGGCAACGGCTGCTCGGCTTCGTCTACGCGCTCACCGGCAACCTCGCCGAGGCGCAGGATGCCGTGCAGGAGGCGTACATCCGGGCGTGGCAACGCTGGTCCACGGTGGCCGGCTACGACGACCCGGAGGCCTGGGTGCGGGTCGTCGCCTCCCGCATCGCGGTCAGCCGGTGGCGCAGCCTGCGCAGCCGCGCGCGGGCGTACCTGCGACACGGCGCCGACGACAGCACGCCCGCGCCGAGCACCGACACCGTCGCGGTGGTGGCCGCGCTGCGTCAGCTCCCCGAGGAGCAGCGCACCGCCCTCGCCCTGTACTACCTGCTCGGCATGCCCGTCACCGAGGTGGCGCGGGAGACCGCCGCCCCGGTCGGCACCGTGAAGGCCCGACTCTCCCGGGGGCGCACCGCGCTCGCCGGGCTGCTCGCCGTCTCTGACCTGGAGGAGGCCGCCGATGCGTGACGACCACGACGTGGACCAGCTGACCGACCTGACGTTCGCCGAACGGATGCGGCGGGACCTGCGGGACGTACGCTGGCTCGAACCGGCGGAGATCCGCGCCCGGGCCCGCCGCCGCAGCCGGCGTACGGCGTTGGCGGCGGCGACCGCCGTGCTGGCCGTGCTCTCGGGCTTCGCCGTGGCGGCCGGCGGCCGGGCCGGGCACCTCGCGCCACCGGCGGGCCAGCGGCTCTCCTCGAACGGCGCGGAGCCGGCCGGCCGGGCCGAGATCCCGCAGGAGGCCCTGCTGGACCCGACCGAGGTGGGCGTGCCGAGCGACGTGCGGCTGGGCGACTCGGGGCTCCAGGAGCCGATCCGGATCGACCCGCTGCTCCAGTCGTGCGCCGGGGAAAGGGGGCTGGCGGCGGAGCCGCCCGTGTCCCGGTACTCCCGGTCGCAGACCCTGCTCCAGAGGGCCGCGCCCGACAAGGACCAGCCGGGCGGCCTCTGGGTCCTCACCCAGGACGTCTACCGCCTTCCCCCGAGGGCCGCCACCCGGCTGTTCGTTGACCTGGCCGCGACGATGGCGGCCTGCGACACCTGGCACGAGTCGCGGCCGATGCAGTGGGTCGGCGGGCCGGTCACGGTCTCGGTGACGCACACCTGGCGGGCCGCCGCGGGCAACTTCGCCGGCGACCAGGCCGTCGTGCTGCAGCGCACCTCGTCGACACCCGTGGACGTGGCGACGGGGAAGCCGCTCGATCTGCAGCCGTCGACGGAGACCCTGCTGCTGGTCAGGGTCGGTGACCTGGTCACCGTGATCGTGCCGGCGAGCGGGCTCGGCTTCGACCTGCCGGCGGCCGACCGCCGGACGGGCGACACGGAGCTGCTCGAACTGGGCCGCGCGGCGGCCCGCCGGATGTGCCTCGCCGCCAACCCGGCCTGCTGACGTCCGCCGTCCCCGTCGCCGCTGGCCCGCGGTGGCGCGGCCCGCGGGTGCCGGGGCGTTTGGAAGGGGCCCCTGCTATGCAGAATGCGTTAACAGGGGGCCCTTCCTTGCACCTAGAGCGGGATGTTGCCGTGCTTCTTCGGCGGGAGCGTCTCGCGCTTGGTGCGCAGCACCCGCAGCGCCCGGACGATCTGGGTACGCGTCTCGTGCGGCGCGATCACCGAGTCGACGTACCCGCGCTCGGCGGCGATGTACGGGTTGGCGAGGGTGTCCTCGTACTCGGCGATCTTCTCGGCGCGCACGGCGGCCGGGTCCTCGGCGGCGGCCAGCTCCTGCCGGTACAGGATGTTCACCGCGCCCTGCGCGCCCATGACCGCGATCTGCGCGGTGGGCCAGGCGAAGTTCAGGTCCGCGCCGAGGTGCTTGGAGCCCATCACGTCGTACGCCCCGCCGTACGCCTTGCGGGTGATCACGGTGACCTTCGGGACGGTCGCCTCGGCGTACGCGTAGATGAGCTTCGCGCCCCGGCGGATGATGCCGTCCCACTCCTGGCCGGTGCCGGGCAGGAACCCGGGGACGTCCACGAAGGTCAGCACGGGGACGTTGAACGCGTCGCAGGTGCGCACGAACCGGGCCGCCTTCTCCGACGCGGCGATGTCGAGGGTGCCGGCGAAGTGCATCGGCTGGTTGGCCACCACGCCGACCGGGCGGCCCTCGACGCGGCCGAAGCCGACCACGAGGTTCTGCGCGTACAGCGGCTGGACCTCCAGGAACTCGCCGTCGTCGAGGACGTGCTCGATGACCCGGTGCATGTCGTACGGCTGGTTGGCCGAGTCGGGGATCAGCGTGTCCAGCTCCCGGTCGGCGTCGCTGACCGCCAGGTCGGCCGGGGCGTCGAGGATCGGCGGCTCGTCCAGGTTGTTCGACGGCAGGTACGACAGCAGCGCCTTGACGTAGTCGATCGCGTCGTCCTCGTCCGCGCCGAGGTAGTGCGCGTTGCCGCTGCGCGCGTTGTGCGTCCGCGCGCCGCCCAGCTCCTCCATGCCCACGTCCTCGCCGGTGACCGTCTTGATCACGTCGGGGCCGGTGATGAACATGTGCGAGGTCTGGTCGACCATCACGGTGAAGTCGGTGACCGCCGGGGAGTAGACCGCGCCGCCCGCGCAGGGGCCCATGATCAGGGAGATCTGCGGGATGACGCCGCTGGCCCGCACGTTGCGGAAGAAGATCTCGCCGTAGAGCCCGAGGGACGCCACGCCCTCCTGGATGCGGGCCCCGCCGGAGTCGTTGATGCCGATCACCGGGCAGCCGATCTTCATGGCGAGGTCCATCACCTTGACGATCTTGGAGCCGAACACCTCGCCGAGGGAGCCGCCGAAGACCGTGAAGTCCTGCGCGAAGACGCACACCTGCCGGCCGTCGACCGTGCCGTAGCCGGTGATCACCCCGTCGCCGTACGGGCGGGTGCGCTCCAGGCCGAAGTTGGTGGACCGGTGCCGGGCGAACTCGTCCAGCTCGACGAAGGACCCCTCGTCGAGCAGCAGCTCGATCCGCTCCCGCGCCGTCTTCTTGCCCCGGGCGTGCTGCTTCTCGACCGCGCGCGCCGACCCGGCGTGCACCGCCTCGTCGACCCGTCGCTCCAGGTCCGCCAGCTTGCCCGCCGTGCTGTGGATGTTGATCCCGGTCTCGTTGGTCACCCACGGAATATAACGATGGTTCAGGTGGCCGACGGTGTGCAGTACGCCTCAGTAACCGCGCCGGACCAGCAGCGCACCCGAACGCGGCCGGCATCCACCACCGGTCGGCCGGCCGGCACCCGCCGCCGCGCACGGGTGGGCCGTAGGCTGGCGGGATGCCCGGCTCGCCGTACACCGACCTGGACCGCCCGCCGCTGTCGGCGGCCCGGCTGCGCCGCGCGCTGACCGCCCCGCACGGCCCGTGGGCCCGGCTGGAGCTACGCGCCGAGACCGGATCGACCAACGCGGACGTGGCCGACGCCGCCCGGTCCGGCGAGCCGGAGGGTCTCGTGGTGGTCGCCGAGCGGCAGACCGCCGGCCGGGGGCGCCGCGACCGGGTCTGGCAGTCGCCGGCCCGCGCCGGCATCGCGACCAGCGTGCTGCTGCGGCCCGGCGAGGCCGCCGCGGAGCGCGGCTGGAAGGCGGTCCCCGCCGCCGGGTACGGCTGGCTGCCGCTGCTCGCCGGTGTCGCGCTCGTCGAGGCGGTGGGCCGGCTCGCCGAGCTGGACGCCGCCCTCAAGTGGCCCAACGACCTGCTGATCGGCGACGCCAAGTGCGCGGGCATCCTGGCCGAGGCGGTGCCCGGCCCGACACCGGAGCAGCCCCCGGCGATCGTCCTCGGCATCGGCCTCAACGTCACCCTGCGCGCCGACGAGCTGCCGGCGAACCCGACCGGCCTGCCGGCCACCTCGCTCCAACTCGCCGGTGCCGCCGCCACCGACCGGGATCCGCTGCTGCGCGCCCTGCTGCGCTCCGTCGCCGACTGGTACGACCGCTGGCGCTGCGCCGGCGGCGACGCGGTGGCCAGCGGGCTGCGCGAGGCGTACGTGGCGGCCTGCGCGACGATCGGCCGGTCGGTGCGGGTGCTGCTGCCCGGCGGGCAGGAGGTGACCGGCACCGCGACCGGTGTGGACGCCGACGGCCGGCTGCTGGTCGACACGCCGGCCGGCCCGCGCACCCTGGCGGCGGGCGACGTCCTGCATCTGCGGTGAAAGGAAGGGCCCCTTGTTAACGCCTACGGTAGAGAAGGGTCCCCTTCTCACGCCCGCAGGCGGTCGCGGCGCGGCGCGCGTGAAAGCCACCGCACCGGGTGATCCGCGCGGGGGCGTCGACCCGCTACGGTCAGCTCGTCCGGTTTCTGGCGAGGAGGTTCGGCGTGGCGTTTCCCGAAGACGTGCTCACCGAGGACGAGCACGTCGTGTTGCACCTGCACCCGCACTGGAAGGCCGTGGTGCGTCCGGTCCTGGTGCTGGTGCTCGCCGTCGCGGCGGTGGTGGCGGGCTGGATCCTGCTCCCGGACGGTGACGCCGCGACCATCGCGCTGTACGTCCTCGCGGGGCTGGCGGTGCTGCTGGTGCTCTGGCTCGGGCTCTGGCCATTCCTGGTCTGGCGCAGCACCCACTACCTGTTCACCAACGAGCGGGTGCTGCTGCAGGAGGGCGTCCTCTCCCGGGACCGGCGGGACATCCCGCTCACCCGGATCAACGACCACGCGATGAGCCAGCGTTTCGTCGAGCGGCTGCTCGGCTGCGGCACCCTGACCATCGAGTCGGCCGGCGAGCGGGGCCAGTCGGTGCTCACCGACGTCCCGCACGTCGACAAGGTCCAGACCAAGCTGTACGAGCTGGTCGAGGCGCACCACGACAAGCACTCCCTCGGCGACGGCGAGATGCGCGACATCCTCGCGGACATGCGAGAGGGCAAGCCGCTGCGCGACCCGACGGCCTGATCCCGCCGCCCTCTGCCCGCCGCCGCGCTGAGCGAAGGGCGGGAGGCGGTCAGCCGGGACGGAGGGTGAACCAGCCGCGGAAGCGGGTGCGCAGCACCTCCTGTGCCGGCTGGCCGTCGGGGCCGAGGCGGAACATGGTGCCGCTGAGGCTGACGGTGCCGAGCCCGGGGCGGGCGGTGGACGGGCGGGCGCCCATCACGTCGAGGCGGGCCGCCAAGCGGTCGCCGGCGCGGACGGGGGCCAGCCAGCGCAGCTCCTCCAGGCCGGGGGAGGCGTCCGCCGCGGCCCGGGCCAGCACGTGGTCGACGTACGCGCGCATGAAGAGGCTGACCGTGTAGAAGCCGCTGGCTATCAGCCCGCCGTGGTGGCTCGCGGCGGCGCGCTCGGCGTCCACGTGGTACCACTGCGGGTCGAACCGGCGGGCGAAGGCGACCATCTCGGCGCCGTCGACGCGGATCTCGCCGAGGTCGAAGGTGCGCCCGGGCGTCAGGTCCTCGAAGAACAGCTCGGCCGGCGCGCCGGTGCCCGACCGGGCCGGGCCGGTCACCTCCGCCGGGCCCGTCGGGCCCGCCGCCTCGTTCGCTCCCGCGGTCTCCGTCGCGCCCGCCCCCTCGTTCGGGGCCACCGCCCCGTTCCCCCCGGCCGGTGCGGGAACCACGGCCTGCCCGGGAGCCGCGGCCGGTTTGGGAGCCACGGCCTGCTCGGGAGCTGCGGCCTGTTCGGGGGCCGCGGCCTGCTCGGGACCGGTTGCGGCCCCGGCGGGCGCGGCCTGCTCGGGAGCTGCGATCGGGCCGGGAGTTGCGACTGGTTCGGGAGCTGCGGTCACCCTCGTCACCTCTGCCACCTCACTCAGCGCCGGCGTCGGCGGGTGCCGGCGTGCAGCTCCTCGGCGAGTTCGGCCGCCAGCTCACCGTCGAGCGCGTTGCCGAGCCCCGCGTTGCCGAGCCCCGCGTCGGCCGGCGCGGGCCGGCCCTGGGCGGGTGTCGGGACCCCGTACGCGGTGGCGGGCTCGTCGGGGCCGACCGCCGGCCGCCCGGCGGGGCCCGGCTTCGGCTCGGACTCCTCCAGCTCGGTGACGGACTCGGCCAGCTCGGCCACCGGGTCCAGCTCGGCCATCGTGTCCCACTCGTCGCGCGGGATGGTGTGCCAGGTGTCGGCCGCCGGTTCGGCGGGGGCGGGCTGGAAGACGAACGTCCGGTAGGACCAGAAGCGGAACAGGGTGGCCAGCAGCACGCCGCCGGTCTTCGCCACGTTGAGGGCGAGCAGGCTGGTCATGCCGAGGCCGTACTTGGCCGCCGCCAGGACGCCGAGTTCGATGAGGAGGCCGGTCGCGTTGAACAGGAAGAAAAGGGCGTACTCGCGACGCAATGCCGATTTCGGGCGATCCCGGTACGTCCAGTGCCTGTTCATCAGATACGACGTGATCGTCGCCACGATGGTGGCGATGACGGTCGCCTTGAGTTGGCCGTCGCGGAACACCGTGAGTGCCAGTGCGTTGAACACCGCGTAATTGATGGCGGTGTTGATGCCGCCGACGACGCCGAATTTGAGCGCCTCGTGGATGAACTTCTGCCAGCGCTCAGGCAGCAGACGGACAAGACGCATGCGCAACACCTTAGGCGAGTGGGCGGGCCGGGCCGGTCCGGCCGGACGAGATGGGCGGCGGGTCACGCCGGAGGATCCCGGTCGGTCGCCGCCTCCGTGGCCGTCCGGGTTCCCGCTTCCGCGACCTTCGGGGTTCCCGCTTCGGCGAAGACGAACCGTCGGTACGACCAGAACCGGAACAGCGTGCCGAGCCCGGTGCCCACGACGAAGCTGGCGATGTTGTCGGCGAGGGCGGTCTGGAAGACCCCGGGCCAGATGGCGCCCAAGCCGTACCGGCTGATGGCGAGGCAGGCCACCGCGATGCCCATGCCCACGCCGTTGAAGAAGAAGAACAGCGCGTACTCGCGCGCGGGGTTGGAGCGCTGGCGGTGCCGCCACGTCCAGAACCGGTTGCCGACAAAGGCCACGCTCGCGGCGATCACCGTGGAGATCGTCTTCGCGGTGACCTGCTCGACGCCCCGGGCATTGGCGAGGTAGTTGAACAGCGCGATGTCGACGACGAACGCGACGCTGCCGACGGTGGCGAACTTGCTCAGCTCGCGGATCAGGTGACCGAAGCGGTCGATGAGGGCACGGACCATGCCGGGTCGGGTCGGCGGGGACCCTGGTTGGTCACCGGTCATCGTCGCGGCCACCCGCTGAGCGTACCGGTTGCCCGCTGCGCGGGCGGGTAGCAGCGACCGGGCGGGGCGGTGGCGTGACCGGGCGGGCCGGGGCCGAGCGGAGCGTAACCGGCCGGGCGATAATTCGCGGATCGTTTCGGGAATGCGCATTCGCGCACAGCTTCGCGCATTCCGTCGGCACTTCGCCGATGTCACCGCAACCCTCATCCGCACCACCCGTCGCGCGCGGCCCTTCGGTTTCCGCAGGGCCCGGACCTCGGCGAAGGTTGCGGAAGAATCTGCGTGAAACTGCGCGTGAAAGCGGGTATCAGATCGCGATGCCGCAGCGTGACCGCACCTTGTGCAGTTCTTCACAACCAGTCCCACTGACTCGCGACGTCGCCCGGTTTACGCTGAGGCCAATCCCAGGTTTCCACGAAGGCGACGCCTCGCGCCGTCACCACTCGTGCATGCCGCAGTCCGGTCAGCGTCGACCACAAGGAGATGTGTCATGGTTGCTCCGGCCACCGTTCGGGGGATCGATCAGGCCCCGACGTCCCACCCCAAACTGCTCGCCTGGGTCCGTGAGGTAGCGGAACTGACCACTCCCGACCGGGTCGTCTGGGTGGACGGGTCCGACGAGGAGTGGCGTCGCCTCACCGACGAACTCGTCGCCAACGGCACCCTGATCCGGCTCAACCCGGAGAAGAAACCGAACTCGTTCTACGCCCGCACCGACCCCTCCGACGTCGCCCGCGTCGAGGAGCGCACGTTCATCTGTTCGGTGGACGAGGCGGACGCCGGCCCCACCAACAACTGGATGGCGCCGGCCGAGATGAAGCGGACGATGACGCAGCTCTACCGCGGCTGCATGCGCGGTCGCACCATGTACGTCATCCCGTTCTGCATGGGCCCCGTCGAGGCCGAGAACCCCATGTTCGGCGTCGAGATCACCGACAGCCCGTACGTGGTGGCCTCGATGCGCATCATGACCCGGATGGGCGCGAAGGTCCTGGCGGCGATGGGCGACGACGCGGACTTCGTGTACGCCCTGCACTCGATCGGCGCCCCGCTCGCGCCGGGCCAGCAGGACGTGGCGTGGCCGTGCAACGAGACGAAGTACATCTCGCACTTCCCGGAGACCCGGGAGATCTGGTCCTACGGCTCCGGCTACGGCGGAAACTCGCTGCTCGGCAAGAAGTGCTACTCGCTGCGGATCGCGAGCGTGATGGGCCGGGACGAGGGCTGGCTCGCCGAGCACATGCTGATCCTCAAGATCACTTCCCCGGAGGGGAAGGTCTACCACGTCGCCGGGGCGTTCCCGTCGGCCTGCGGCAAGACCAACCTGGCCATGCTGGAGCCGACCATCCCCGGCTGGAAGGTCGAGACCATCGGCGACGACATCGCCTGGATGCGCTTCGGCCCGGACGGCCGGCTCTACGCGGTGAACCCGGAGTACGGCCTGTTCGGCGTCGCCCCGGGCACCGACTGGAAGACCAACGCGAACGCGATGCGCACGCTCGACCGGGGCAACTCCATCTTCACCAACGTCGCCCTCACCGACGACGGCGACATCTGGTGGGAGGGCATGGGCGAGCCGCCGGCGCACCTGGTCGACTGGAAGGGCAACGACTGGACGCCGCAGAGCGAGGGCCTGTCCTCGCACGCGAACAGCCGGTTCTGCACCCCGATCACGCAGTGCCCGATCCTCGCCGACGACTACTACGACCCCAACGGGGTGCCGATCGACGCGATCCTGTTCGGCGGCCGGCGGCGGGACACCATCCCGCTGGTCACCGAGGCCCGGGACTGGGTGCACGGCGTCTACCTGGGCGCGACCCTGTCCTCGGAGACCACCGCCGCCGCGTCCGGTGCCGTCGGCGTGGTGCGCCGCGACCCGATGGCGATGCTGCCGTTCATCGGCTACCACGCCGGCGACTACTTCCGGCACTGGATCGAGATGGGCAAGGGCACCGACGGCGACGAGGCCAAGCTGCCCAAGGTCTACTACGTCAACTGGTTCCGCAAGGACGCCGAGGGCAACTTCCTCTGGCCGGGCTTCGGCGAGAACTCCCGGGTGCTCAAGTGGGTCATCGAGCGGATCGAGGGCCGCGCCGACGCCGTCGAGACCCCGATCGGCATGGTTCCCGCGCAGGACGCGCTGGACGTCGACGGCCTCGACATGACCCCGGAGGACGTCCGGATCGCCCTGAAGGTCGACCCGGACGAGTGGCGCGAGGAGCTGCCGCTGATCACCGAGTGGTTCGAGAAGTTCGGCGACAAGCTGCCCGGCGTCCTCTGGGCCGAGCTCGACGCGCTGCGCGCCCGGCTCGACCAGGAACAGCCCCGCCGGTAGGTGTGACGCTTGCCCGCACCGGGCACCATCGGATGCCATGAGGACGGCCGCCGCGACCACCGAGGTCCGGCGGCCGTCCGCCGTCCGGGCCCTGACCACCCTGCTGGCCGTCACGGCGGCGGCCACCGTCGTGGTCGAGCTGCTCAACTGGTGGTACGCCCCGGAGCAGGGCTTCGGGCTGGCCGTGCGCACCGGTTGGGCGATGCTGCGCTCGCTGGGCTTCCTGCTGCTGATCGGGCACGTGCGCCGGGGCCGCGCCCTGGCCCGGCCGTTCGGGCTGATCCTCGCCGTCACCACCGTCTTCGCCGTCGGCCGGCTGGTCGTGCCGAGGCAGGGCGTGCCGCCACTGCCGGGGCTGCTCGGCTTCGCCCTGCTCACCGCGCTCTGCGTGGCCGTGGTCTGGCTGCTGTACCGCTCCGACGCCGTCGCCGGCCACCTCGTCCGGCACCGGAAGGGTCTCGTCGTCGAGGGCGGGACGATCGCCTGGCGGGAGGTCGCCCCGAAGCGGCCTCCGGTCACCGGCTGGCTGCTCACCAGCCGGGCCGCCGCGTTCACGTACAGCCCGCTGATGCTCGTCCCGGCCCTGGTGGCCGTCGGCGTCGTGTTCGACGGCCGGCCGGCCGCCGGGCCCGCCGTGCTGTTCTGGTTCGCCGCCGGCATCGCGGTCAGCTACGTCGTGCTGTTCTGCACCGCCTTCCTGCTGCGCGGCCGGCGCTGGGCCCGCCGCCTGCTGGTGGCGGTCACCCTCGGCGTGCTCGCCGTGGACCTGCCGCTGTGCTGGTGGCTGCTCGGCGTCGACGGCCTGGTCCGTGACGGCGCCCCGTTGCTCGCCGCCGCCGTCCTGGCGTTGTACGGGTTGTGGCGCGCCGGCCGGGCGGAGGCCACGCCGACGCCGGGGGTGAGCCGCCCGGGGACAGGGGAGGCGCCATGAGCGACGAGTACGACGTGGCGGTGGTCGGGGCGGGTCCCGCCGGTGCGGCCGCGGCGCTGGCCGCCCGCCGGGCCGGTGCCCGGGTGCTGCTGCTGGACCGGGCCGACTTCCCCCGGGACAAGGCGTGCGGGGACGGCGTCGCCGCGCACGCGCTGGACGTCCTCGCCCGGCTGGGCGTCACCGGGGCCGTCGACGGGTACGCGCCGCTGCCCCGGATCCGGCTGGTCGGTCCCTGCGGGGACGCGGTGGCGCGGGCGCTGCCCCGGCCGGCGTACACGGTGCCCCGGGAGGTGTTCGACGCCCGGCTGGTGGCGGCGGCGGTCGCGGCGGGCGCGGAGCTGCGCCGGCACGCCGTGCGGCGGGTCGAGCCGCGCGGCGGGCGGGTGGTGCTCGACGGCGAGATCGCCGCGCGGGCCGTGGTCGGGGCGGACGGCGCGTCGTCGGTCGTGCGGCGGGCGCTCGGCCACCCGGTGAACCCGGACCGCCACCTGGCCCTGGCGATCCGGGGGTACGCGCCGGCCCGCCCCGGCCCGCCCGAGCAGCTCATCGTCACCTCCGGCCCGCGCTGGCCGGCGTACGCCTGGTCGTTCCCGATCGGCGACGGGCGGGCGAACGTCGGGTACGGGGAGGTGCTGCGCGGCGAGCCGCTGACCCGGGCGCACCTGCTGGACCGGCTGGCCGCGCTGCTGCCCGACGTCGACCCGGCGATGGTGACCGGGCTGCGCGCCCACCACCTGCCGCTGTCCACGCACCGCCCGCCGCCCGGCCGGGGGCGGCTGCTGCTCGCCGGGGACGCCCTGTCGTTGATCAACCCGTTCACCGGGGAGGGGATCTTCTACGCGCTGCTCTCCGGCGCGCTGGCCGGCGCGGCGGCGGCCGGCGACCCCGCCCACGCCGCCCGCGACTACGTCGCCGCGCTGCGCCGCCGCCTCGGCGTGCACCTGCGGCACAGCTCGGCCGCGGCCTGGCTCGCCCGCCGCCGGTGGGTCGTCGACGCGGCGGTGCGGGCGGCCCGGCGCGACGAGCGGGTCTTCGGCACCGTCGTCGAGTTGGGCCTCGGCGACGGCCGCCTGGACGCGCGGACCCTCGCGATGATCGGTGTCGGTCTCTCGGCGCGGCATCGGCCACCGAAGGGTTGAAGCGCGCGCGGGGTCGCTACTCTGCAAGTGATGACTCTGCGGAATCTCCTCTACTCCGTGTACGAGCGGCGGCTGACGGCCACGCTCGCGGGCAAGCCGGTGCCCCGGCACGTGGGCGTCATGTGCGACGGCAACCGTCGCTGGGCGCGGGAGATGGGCTTCGTCGACCCCAACGACGGGCACCGCATGGGCGCGGAGCGGATCAAGGAGCTGCTGCGCTGGTGCGACGCCGCCGGCGTCGGGCACGTGACGCTGTGGCTGCTGTCGACGGACAACCTGTCCCGCCCGGCGGAGGAGCTGGACCCGCTGCTGCAGATCATCGAGGATCTGTCGACCGAGCTGGCCGAGGAGGGCAACCCCTGGCGGCTGCGCATGGTCGGCGCGCTCGACGTGCTCCCGGCGCACCACGCGGCGGCGCTCAAGGCCGCCGAGGAACGCACCCGGCAGCGCGCCGGCGGCGCGCAGGTCAACATCGCCGTCGGGTACGGCGGCCGGCGCGAGATCGCCGACGCGGTCCGCTCGTTGCTGCACGAGCACGCGGCGGCCGGCGGCACGCTGGAGGAACTGGCCGAGACCCTCGATGTCGACCACATCTCCGAGCACCTCTACACCCGGGGCCTGCCGGACCCGGATCTGATCATCCGGACCAGCGGCGAGCAGCGCCTGTCGGGCTTCATGCTCTGGCAGTCGGCCCACTCGGAGTTCTACTTCTGCGAGCTGAACTGGCCCGACTTCCGCCGGGTCGACTTCCTGCGTGCCCTGCGCTCGTACGCCAACCGGCAGCGCCGCTTCGGCGTCTGACCCGCCCGGCCCCGAGCCCGACCGGGCGGCGGCCGGGCGGGGCCGGGCTCACCGCAGGCGCGGCAGGGCCTCGGTGAGGAAGTCGCCGAGGGCGGCGGGGGAGTCGATCGTCAGGTCGGCGGCCTCGGCGACCTCGTGGCCGGTCTCCGGGTTGGCCACGGCCACGCAGACCCCGAGGAAGTCCGGGTCCGCCGCGGCGCGGGCGCGCAGCGCCGCGAACGCCTTGATGTCGGAGACGTCGTCGCCGAAATACCAGGCCCCGCCGGCGTCCCGGACCACCTCGCCGATCACCATGCCCTTGTCGCGGTCGACCGGGGGCTTGATCTCCAGCACCATCCGGCCGGCCTGCACGCGCAGCCCGAGCCGCTCGGCCTGGGCCTGCCCCCACTCCTCCACGATCTCGCGGAGCTGGGGGGCGGTGCGCCAGTGCAGTGCCACGGAGAGCCGCTTGAACTCCACCAGCGCGCCGGGCGGCAGCTCGGCGCGGGCGAGGTCGGACAGCTCCTGCATCGTCGGCACCCAGGGCAGCGCCGCGGGCTCGGTGACGGTCTCGCCGCCGGAGTGGCTGTGCTCCAGGCCGTAGAGGCCGTAGAGGTCGATGCCGGCCAGCCCGCCGAGGTGGTCGCGGAGGAACTCCACGGGGCGGGCGGAGACGATGGCGACCCGGCGCACCAGCGGCGCGAGGGCCTCGATCGCGGCCAGCACCTTCGGCGCGGGCTGCACGGCGGTCGGGTCGTCGTCGACGGGCGCGAGTGTGCCGTCGAAGTCGAAGAAGAGGACGGTGTCGGACGCCCGGCCGGCGGTCGCCTGCCAGGCCTGGTCGGCGTCCAGCGGGGTCTTCGGCTGCTGGTTGCCCAGATTCAACGGCGGCACGCGCGACAGCGTACCCCGGCGCGGGCCACTCATTCGTGGTCGAGACGAGGCGCTACGGCCAGGAACAGGACGCTCCTATGCCGCGTCAAGTGGTGGGGGTGGGGTTTCGAGGCGTCGGTAGAGGTCTCGGGCGATGTAGCGTTTGAGGCAGCGTTTGATCTCTCGGTCGGTTTTGCCTTGGGCTCGGCGGCGCT